>DATAFJ010000087.1:0-17160 GCA_036257535.1 Vicinamibacterales bacterium
ATGAGGACTGCCTGCAGCTCCGAACGAGACACTGTGGCACCCCCACACGGAGGCCACGGCATGACGACACACAGACTGATCGTCCTCGTAGCGGTCGCGACGGTGTCAGAGGTGAGCGCCTCATCGACGACGCTGCTGGCCGCTGCAGTCGCGCTGCTTCCTGCGGTCCATCAGCCGACGGTGCCGGTCGTTCCCATCGAAGCTGGTCGCGCATCGCAGGTGCTCGTCGCGATGGCGCGTGGAAGCTGCGCGTTCGTGCAGGAGCCGGATCGCTCGGTGATCTTCGTCAACCTGGACTGCCCGCACGCACGCATGGCGAGGCGCGGTGATCTCGTGGGCATAATCGCGTTGGCTGCGACGATCGCGCACGAGCAGGCGCATGTGACCGGCGCGGACGAGCCTCAAGCACGCATCATCGAGGCGACCGTGTTCCGGCGACTGGCGCTGCGGCTCCCGCACGATCGCCAGATCCAGGCGCTGAGCCACCTGCAGCAGCTTCGAGAGCGTCCGATCGATGGACTGCAGGTCAAGTAGTGGGCTGCGGCGCCCGGGCGCGCGCGTCTTGCGGGAAGCCGACGCGTTCGACGATGGCTTCGAAGGCAGGATCGCCACGCATCGGATCCCAGCGGGGATCCTTGAGAAGCCACACCATCGAGCTCGCGCGTTCATCATACGCCCGCTGCAGCCAGGCGAGCGTCTGTTGCCGGTCGCCCAGTCCGAGATGCACAAGGGCAGGGCCGTAAGCGCTGATGAAACCTTTCGCGCTCATCGTGTCGAATCGCTCGAGGATCTTCAACGCGTCGGCCTTTCGGCCCATCTCGGCGTAGAGGTGGCCCTGGCCCGCCATGGCCGTCGGCCAGTTCACGGCTATCCCTGCTGCCTCGTACTCGGCGAGCGCCGCGTCGTATCTACGCTGCGCCTGATAGGTTCGCGCCAGCCAGAGGCGCGCGAGAGGTGCGTTCGGATTGGCGGCAATTGCTGCCTTCAGGGTTGCCTGCGCGGCGTCGTACCGCCGGTCGTAGTACATCTCGAACCCCGCGTCGGTGGCGACCAGTGTAGAGAGCGGGTCGAGCAGGCGTGCGCGCTCGAGCTCCTGGCGAGCCTCCTCGGGACGCAGCATCGCCGTGAGCAGGACGCTGTAGAAGTGGTGCGCCGTCACCGAATTGGGATCGAGTGCGATCGCCCGCTTGAATTCACGCTCCGACGCCGCGAAGTCCCAGTCGAAGTACATGTGCACAAAGCCGAGCGAAGCGTGCGGCTCGGCGAGCTCGGGAGCGAGCTTGATGGCCTGGCTCGCCGCCGCCTTGGCCTTCGGAAACGCGTCTCCCGGGGCCGCGAGGTTCGAGTATCCAATCTGCGCGTACGCATCGGCGAGCCCGGCGTATGCCGCACCGTAGGTCGGATCGGCGTCGATGGCCCGGCGGAATTCCTCGACAGCGCGCTGCAGATCCGCCGGTCCGCGCTTGTTCCAGTAGTACCGGCCGCGGACGTAGGCGTCGAAACCCACCGGATCCACCTGCCGCTGGCCACCCTGGAGACGTGCCTGGTCTTCGGGCGACAGCTCGATCGAGATCCTGCGCGCGACCTGCCCGGCGACTTCCGCCTGCAGCCGCAGCACGTCGTTCACGTCGCGCTCGTACGTGTGGCTCCAGAGTTGCTTGTCGGTCGAGGCGTCGACGAGGCTGGCTGTCATGATCATTTGTGATCCGCGTCGCGCCACAGAGCCCTCGAGGATCGCGTCCACACCGAGTTCGCGGGCGATCTGAGGCAGCGGCTTCTTCGATGCCTTGTACGTCATCGCCGAGGTGCGCGAAGTCACGCGTATCCGGTCGATCCTCGCGAGCTCGGCGATCAGCTGATCCGTGAGCCCGTCCGCGAAGTAGTCCTGCGCCTCGTCACCGGACCGGTTGGCCAGGGGGATCACGGCGATCGATTCAATCCGGCTGGGGGCGGCAGACCACGTGCGCCAGCCTGCCGTAACGAGCACCGTCAGTGCCGCAGCGATGACCGTGGCGGCAATCCATCGCCCGTACCTGTGTGTCGACTTCGGTGTGGGCGCCGGCACCGCGTTCGGGGCAACTGATCCACTGAGCAGCGCCCGCAGGGCGAAAGCGAGGTCGCGCGCCGACTGGAAGCGCCGCTCGCGGTCCTTCTCGAGGCAGCGGCGCACGATGGGCTCGACGTTTGGTGGGATCTGTTTTGCGGATTCCGTCAGCGCCGGCGGTTCGTCGCGCAGGATTGCCGCAAGCGTTTCGGCCGGCGTATTCCCGGCGAACGCACGTCGCCCCGTCAGCATCTCGGTGAGGATGCACCCGAGCGCGAAGATGTCGCCGCGATGGTCCGCGGGCTCGCCGCGAACCTGCTCCGGCGACATGTAGCCCACGGTCCCCAGAATCGTCCCTGGCTCGGTCAGCGCGAGCGCCGTCATATCCGCTGTGGACTCGTCGGGGGCCGTGCGCGCAGCCGTGGCCAAGCCGAAGTCGAGGATCTTCACGACACCGTCGCGGGTGATGAAGAGGTTGGCGGGCTTTAGATCGCGATGAACGATTCCCTTCGCGTGCGCCGATGCAAGACCATCGGCGATTGCGGCGCCTGTTTCGACAACCTGCCGCCACGACATGCTGCCGCGAGCAATCCGCCGGTCGAGCGACTCCCCCTCGAGCAGTTCCGTCACCGCGTAGACCGTGCCGCCGTCCGTGCCGAGGTCGTGCAGGGCGAGGATGTTCGGATGTGAAAGCGACGCGACCGTGCGTGCTTCGCGCTCGAACCGGCCGAGCGCGTCTAGATGGCCGGCGAGCTTTTCAGAAAGGACCTTCACCGCAACGTCCCGTCCGAGCCGCGTATCCCTGGCGCGGTAAACTTCGCCCATTCCGCCGGATCCAAGCGGCTCGACGATGCGGTAGGGTCCGAGCCGAGTGCCTGGTGCCAGTCTCACGGCGAGGGTAGCTTGGCACCAGCCCCCCAACTGGTCAATATAGTGTCCCGGCGGGCCGGACTATTGTTCACACTGTGAAACTCACGATTCGCCGCGCCACCGCCTCGGACGCTCCAGGCATCGCCGCCGTCCTCGAAGTGATCGCGTCCGAGCGGATCCACTCCGCCATCGATCGCGCGTGGAGCGTCGAGGAAGAACACCGCTACCTGGAGTCGCTGTCACCGCGCGAGGCGATCCACGTCGCCCTCGACACGGACGACCGCATCGTCGGTCTCCAGGTCCTCGACCGCTGGTCGCCCGTTCTCGGCTCGATGGCGCACGTGGGACAGATTGGAACGTTTATGCTTCCGGCCTGGCGAGGCCGCGGCGTCGGCCGCCTGCTCTGGGCTGCCACGCTGGCGTTCGCGCGCGCAGCCGGCTACCGCAAGCTCGTCATTCAGGTTCGCGCGTCGAACAGCGCCGCCCAGACGTTCTACCGCGGTCTGGGATTCCAGGATTGTGGCCGGCTGTCTGCCCAGGTCGTCATCGATGGCGTCGAGGATGACGAGGTCTTGATGGAGTTGCTCAATCTGGCCGACTGAGCGCCCGCGCGGGATCGATTAACCGGCTGTCGTTCCAATCGTCGCGCGGCTCTGCGCCGAGCCGCGCGAAGAGCCACAGCCGAACCCGATCGCGATCCACGTCAAGCAGGTCGGCGAAACGGTTGATAGTCCCGAAGGGATCGGCCTGCAGTCTGTCGACGCAGTTCAGCAGATGCTGCGTCGCGTCGTAGGCTGGATCGCCGACGAACGGCTTCGGATCGATGACGAGCCACGGCTCTCGCGCGGCCCGCAGGACGTTCCCCGCGTGGAGGTCTGTCGCCAGCGTCACGCCTGAAAACACACTTCCCGGCAACGTCTCAAATAGTTGCAGGCCATCGCGCACGAGACCAGGATCGCGCCAGGACGCGTTCTGTGTTTTGTCTCGCTGCTCCAGTAGGCCATCATCGCCGACAGCGGGCGGAACGGACCTGGCTCGGGTGGGAGCCGCCACAGGCGTCTCAGAAGCGCGGCGATGACGCGATCCTGCTCGGCCTCGGGCTCGCTGCGCAGCTGCGTGCCTGGCTCGCATCGTTCGAGCAGCATCGCGTCGAGGCGCTCGTCGGCGTCGAGCAGCCGCACGGTTGGCTCGCCGTTCCAGAATCGCAGGCCGGCGATCTCCTCCCGCGCCTCCATGTGGGGCATTCCCACTTTCAGCACTGCAGACCCGCCGTCGCCCAGCGTGACCGGCGCGACCCAGGCGCAGCTCGCGTCCGGGAACGGCGATCCAATTGTCAAAGACCAGCGCCGTTCCAGCTCGCGGATTGCCTCCGGCAGTCGCTGAAGCCACGCCTCGCGCATGCTTCATACTGTAATGGTGTCCGATCTACTGACGCTTTCCTTCAAGAACCAGCGCGCCTTCGAGGCCTGGCTGGCGAAGAACCACGCGAAATCGCGCGGCGTGTGGATCAAGACCGCGAAGGCGAAGTCCGGCATCCCGTCCATCAATTACGCACAGGCGCTGGAGGTCGCGCTCTGCTGGGGCTGGATCGACGGTCAGAGCCGGCGTGTCGACGATGAGTGGTACGTCCAGAAATTCACGCCGCGCGCCGCCCGCAGCCTGTGGTCCAAGATCAACTGCGGCAAAGCCGAGGCGCTGATTGCGTCAGGCCAGATGAAGGCGGCCGGTCTGGCGGAGGTAGAGCGTGCGAAGACTGACGGCCGCTGGGGGCGGGCCTACGACTCCTGGAGCGGCGCGCAGGTCCCGGACGATCTCGCTGCCGCTCTGAGCCGCAACAAGCGGGCGTCAGCGTTCTTCGCCGGTCTCGACTCGCGCAACCGCTACGCGATCCTGCACCGCATCCAGACGGTCAAGAAGGCCGAGACACGCGCCCGGCGCATCGCGCAGTACGTGACGATGCTCGCCCGCCGCGAGAAGCTGCATCCCTGATTCGTGACCGGCGGCCTCAGCCCCGCTTCTCGATCGGCAGCCTCAGCATGGTGGCGACGCCGCGATCGGAGTCCGAGTCCTCCCGGAAGTGGCGGACGGCGTGGCCTTCGACCGCGTCGACCAGCGCGCCGTCCCGCAGGCGCACGCAGCGGACGCGCACGTGGCGCGAGTTCTCGTGCTTGGCCTCGTACATCAGCTTGTCCGCGAGCTGGATGAGGTCGTTTGCCAGCGGCCGCGCGATGCCTCGCCGCTCGGCGACGGGACCGAGGTGCAGGCAGACGATCCCGACGTCGACCTTGACCGGGCGATCGGCGAGGCCGGGACTCTCCCGGGCCCAGTCGAACCGCTCGACGGCGCGCTTGAACCGCTCGGCGATAGTGGCCCCCTCGTCGCATCCCGGCAGATCCGGGATCAGGAAGCAGAACTCGTCGCCGCCGAACCGCGCGTGCAGGTCGCGCGATCGGCGCTCGAGCGTGAGCAGGTCTTCGCCGCGAATCTGCTCCGCCAGAATCATCGCCACGCGCTCGATGATCCGGTCGCCGACCGCATGGCCGAGCGTATCGTTGTAAGACTTGAAGCTGTTGATGTCGACGACCCCGATGCCGCACCAGCGGACCCGCTGCTCGATCGCGAGAGCGCTCTCGAGCCGCTCCATGAACCAGTCGTAGTTCAGGAGCTTCGTCTTCGGGTCGCGGTGCGACTTTTCGGTCAGGTCCGCGACGATCTCCTCGAAGTACCGCGCGATGTTGTTGACCGTCGCGTCCTTCTCCGTCAGCTGTACCTGCAGCTCCGAAAGCTTTTCGGCGAAGCCGGACGACAACGCCTTGATCGCATCGTGTTTCGATTCTTCGAGGAGCTGCCGCTGCGACGACACGACCTCGTCGACCGCCGCCTCAACGAGCGCCTGCCTGCTCGGGTCGAGATTCAGACGTGATTTCAGCCACGCTCTAAGCTCGGCCGTATTTTGCGGAAGCTCAGCGTCGAGAGCCACGGGGGTTTCGCTATCAACCCCCGTGCCAGCGACCCAGCTCGACGGGGAGCAGCTTGAAGCAGCCCTAAAGGGCTGCGCTACAGCTTTCTTAAGCGCCAGACTCCGAGCGCGCTGCTCGCGCCCATCGCGATGAATGCGATGCCCCACGCAAGCGGCGTGTCGCCGCCGAGCAGATCGAGGAGCGCGCCGATCGCAAGCGATCCGGCGAACGCCACAGCGAACCCCAGCGTCGAATGCACCGCCATGGTCGCGCCGCGTGCTCCAGGCGGCGCCGCCGCAATCGCGGCGGCCGTCAGCGGCGCCGAGTCGGCCGAGATCGTGATGCTGTAGATCGAGCAGAGCAGCACGACGACTGGAAACGGCAGGGGCGCCATCCATCCCACGATTGCCGCAACCGCGGCCGATGCCGCCATCGTTCGAACGATGTGTCGCCTCGGACCGATCCGGGATGCGACTTCCTGTCCGCCGATGCTCGCCGGCACGCCGACCAGCGTCACGATCGATGCGGCGGCGGCTGCCGTCGATCCGCCCGCGCCGTCCGGCTGGCGCGACAGGCTGTACGCGAGGAACGGCACGAGCCAGGATCGCATGGCGAAGAGTTCCCACATGTGAGCCGCGTAACCCACTATGTAGTCCATGGCCTCGCGCGTCCGGAACACGGACACGAACGGGTTCGAGGAGGTTCGAGGAGGTTCGAGAAGGTTCGATTGGGTTCGATGCGGGACCCAGCGGAAGACGATGAGCGCTGCGAAGGCCTGCGCGATCGCGGCGGCGCCGAAGGCCCATCGCCATCCGAGGCGAGACGACACGAGCCCGGCCAGCAGGAACGACGCGCTCGTGCCGATGGTGAAAGACGACGTGTAGAACGACACGTAGCGTCCCTGACGCGGCCCCTTGACGTGATCGGAAAGCGCCTTCACACCCGGCATGTAGATACCCGCGAGGCCGATGCCGCCTGCGAGCTGACACGCGAGCGCTCCCTCGAGGCCGTTTGCGAGCCCGCCGAACGCCGCCGACGCGGCGGCCGAGAGCGCGATCGATCCGACCAGGATGCGCCTCGGGTCGACGCGGTCACTCATCGCGGCGAGCCACGGTACGAGCATCGTGTATCCGGCGTAGAAGATTCCGCTCGACCAGCCGATTGCCGTGTTCGACAGCGCCCATTCGTCGCGCAGCGTGGTCACGACCGCGGAAAACGTCGAGAACCCCGCCATGCTGAAAACGAGCGTCGCGCTCAAGGCAATCGCAACCTTCCGCTCCGACACGTGGGGTAGTATCGGTGGAAGGAGTCCGTATGCGAAAGCTGGTCTTCTCGATCGCTGCCGTCCTGTCGGCGCCGGTGGCCGCCACGACGCCGGAGCGCGGGCTGACCGCCGTCGAGGGTGTCGCGGTGGGACACCACACGCTGACTGCACGCCCGACCGGCTGCACGGTGGTGCTCGTGGAAGGCGGAGCCGTCGCGGGTGTCGACGTTCGCGGCGGCGCGCCCGGCACGAAAGAAACGGACCTGCTCGATCCGGTCAACAGCCTTCAGCAGGTGCACGCCATCGCGCTGGCGGGCGGGAGCGCGTTCGGTCTCGACACGGCGACTGGCGTCATGCGCTTTCTCGAGGAGCGAAACATCGGCTACGACGTCAAGGTCGCGAAGGTCCCGATCGTGCCGGCCGCCATCCTTATAGATCTGTGGGTCGGCGACAACCCGAAGGTGAGGCCGGATGCCGAGTGCGGGTATGCGGCCGCGAAGGCGGCGTCGACCGGGCCGGTCGCGGAAGGATCGATCGGCGCCGGCGCGGGCGCGACGGTGGGGAAGATGGGCGGCAACAAGCACGCGATGAAAGGCGGCGTCGGCACTGCTTCGATTCAGCTGCCGAGCGGCCTCGTCGTCGCGGCGCTCGTGGCGGTGAACGCGGCCGGCGACGTCATCGATCCCGCGACGCAGCAGGTCGTGGCCGGGATGCGCACCGAGGATGGCAAGGCGCTCGCCGACGCCAGACGGCTGCTTCGCTCGGGCGCTTTCGATCGCGCGCAGCCGCGTCCTGGCGAGAACACGACGATCGGCGTCGTAGCGACGAATGCCACGCTGACGAAGGCGCAGGCCACGAAGGTCGCGCAGATGGCGCACGACGGCTTCGCGCGCGCGATCGTCCCGGCGCACACGCCCGGGGACGGCGACACGATCTTCGCGCTCGCGACCGGCAAGCGTACGGACGAGCCGAACGTCGGGCTCATCGGCGCACTCGCCGCCGAAGCGATCGCCGACGCCATCGTCCGTGCCGCCCGGCAGGCGACAGGGCTGCCCGGCATCCCGTCCGCGCGCGATCTCGGATCGGTGAAGTGAGCCGCGGATGAACGCGGATCCACGCGGGCTCTATCTGGGCCTGCTCGTCGCCTACCTGGCGCTGCAGGTCGGGATTGGCGTGTGGCTCGGCCGGCGGGTGAAAACGGCGGGCGCCTTCTTCGTGGCCGGCCGTCAGCTCGGTCCGGGTCTGCTGTTTGCCACGCTCGTCGCCGCGAACATCGGCGCCGGGTCGACGCTCGGCGCGGCGGGGGAGGGCTACCGCCTCGGCATCGGCGCCTGGTGGTGGGTCGGTTCGGCTGGACTCGGATCGATCGTGCTCGCGCTCGTCGTCGGTCCGCGGCTGCGCCGCATTGCCGCCGATCAGGGTCTGCGCACCGCCGGCGATTACCTCGAGTATCGATACGGCGCCGGCGTTCGAACCGCGGTCACCGCGCTGCTGTGGATCGGCACGCTCGCCGTCCTCGCGAGCCAGCTGATCTCGTGCGGCATCATTCTTCAGAGCGTCACGGGCCTGCCGCTCGCGGCGGGCGTCCTGCTCGGCGGCGCAGTGGCTACGGCGTACTTTGCCGCCGGCGGCCTGATGACCGCCGTCTGGATCAACCTCCTCCAGATCGTTTTCGAACTCGGCGTGATGGCGACGCTGGTGCCGTTGGCGATCTCGCGTGCCGGTGGATGGGAAGGGCTCGTGTCGGCCCCGGCGCCTCCCGGCTACTGGGACGCATGGGCCGGCTGGCGCCACCTCGCCGTGCTTGGTCCCGCCTTCGTGGTGTCCCCCGGTCTCATTCAGAAGGTGTACGCGGCGCGCGACGATCGCGCGGTGACGCTTGGCGTCGGCGCGAACGCCGCGCTGCTGGTCGTATTCGCGCTCGTGCCTGTGCTGCTCGGGATCGCCGCCAGAGCCCTTCATCCGGCGCTCGAACATCCGCAGCTCGCGCTGCCGACGCTGATCCTGTCCGATCTGCCGCCCGTCATCGGCGCGCTGGCGCTCGCCGTGCTCTTCACGACCGGCGTCAACACCGCGGATGCCGTGTTGTTCATGCTGTCGACGTCGCTCGCGCAGGACCTGTACCGGGCCCACGTGAATCCGGCCGCAGACGACGCGCAGGTTCTCCGGGTGGCGCGTATTTCCGCCCTGGCGGGCGGCGTCCTGGGGGTCGCGGTCGCGCTGGTGGCGTCGTCAATCGTCGCCACGCTGACGATCTTCTATACGCTCGTCGGCGTATCGCTCTTCGTGCCTGTCGTCGGGGGATTGTTCGTTCCGCGCGCGGGTCGGGCCGAGGCAGTGGCGTCGATTTCCGCCGGCGTGGGAGTGACGCTCGTTCTGCACCTGGCGACGGCAGGCCAGGGAGTGGGTGCCGTTACGCCGGCGCTCGCGGGAATCGCGGCCTCAGCCCTTGCGTTTGGCGCGACGCTCGTCTCGCGCCAGCGCGAGACTCAACGGGCTTTCTGAAACTTCACCTCTCCCGTCGTCTTCTCGAAGCTCACGATGTAGAAGGGCGACGACAGGACCTGCGTGACCATCATGCTGGGGTCCGGTTTGGTCTCGCGATAGCGCACGACGACGTCGGCGCCCTGGCGCTCGACGGCAGTGATCTCGACCGCGTAGCCGCCCGTGGAGCGCGTGCCGAGAAACACGCCCGCGACGATCGATTTCGCGAAATCGACTGACGGCTCGGGTTGATCCGCCGCATTCTCCTTCCAGAGCGCCTTCCATTCGGACTCGGTTCGAACGACCGCTTCGCGCGACTCCTCGATGCCGCCGTGGTGTCCGCGCGCGACGGTCGCAAACGGAATCGTCTGAGGCTGCGCGGCCGCAGCATGCAGCAGGGTGAAGAGCCAGACTATGGACATGAACTCAGTATAAGCGACCCCGTTCCCGTCCTTCGTGCCTCGTGTTTCGAAAGCACGAAGCACGAAGAACGAAGCACGTCCGTGAGAGAGTTACCGGGAGCTGGACCAGAACAGCAGCCGGTTCGCCGTGCCGGACGGAATGCCGTTCAGGCGATTGAGTGTTGCCTGCCCGACGACCGCGGTGCGCACAGCTGCCGGTGAGGCGCCGGGGTTGCTCTGGAGGAATCGCGCCGCCACACCTGCCACGTGCGGCGCTGCCATCGACGTGCCGCTGAGCGTAGCCGTCGCGGTGTCGCTCGTACGCCAGGTCGAGAGGATGCTCGAGCCCGGAGCGAAGATGTCCACGACGCTCCCGAAGTTCGAGAAGGACGACCGGACGTCGGTGCGAGTCGAGGACCCGACGGTGATCGCTTCGCCGACGCGCGCGGGCGACGAGTTCGCCGCGTTGGTGTTCGAGTTGCCTGCGGCGATCGAGTACGTGACGCCCGCCGCGATCGAGTTCCGGACCGCGTTATCGAGCGCGGTCGAGACGCCGCCGCCGAGGCTCATGTTCGCCACTGCCGGGTCGATGTGATTCGAGGTGACCCAGTTCACGCCCGCGATAACGCCCGAGTTCGAGCCCGAGCCGCTGCAGCTCAGCACCCGCACGGCGAACAGCCGCACGCTCTTGGCGACGCCGTACGTCGAAGCGCCGACCGTTCCCGCGACGTGTGTGCCGTGGCCGTGGCAGTCGTTCGTGTTCTGGCCGTCGCCGATCGCATCGAACCCCGCGAACGCCCGGCCGCCGAACTGCGTGTGCGTGCGCCTGATGCCGGTGTCGATGATGTAGACGTTCACACCAGAGCCGGTGGTCGTGTACGAGTACGCGCCGTTGAGCGGCAGAGTGCGCTGGCCGATCCGATCGAGCCCCCACGGCGGGTTGTTCTGCGTGACCACCGCCTCCATGATCGAGTCTTCTTCGACGAAGGCGACGCGGGGATCCTGGCTCAGCCTGATTGCTTCATCTTCGGACATCTGCGCCGCGAAACCGTTGAGGGCATGGCCGTAGACTTCCGTAACGGCGCCGCCGAACCGCGCCGTCAGCGAGAAGGCACCGGTTGCCGCCAGTGCGGCGCGATCGCCGACAGCTTTTGCGTCGCTGTTGAGGACGACGATGTACTGGTTGGGAATGGCGCGGGCGCCCTGCCGCACGAACTTGCTCGAGGTGATCGGCTGCACCCGGAAATCCGGCTGCTGTGCCAGCGCCGGCATGAGCGCCAGCGCCGCCAGGAGCACCGTAACCGACACGAGACTCCTCTTCATGTGATCCTCCTCGCCGCTAGGGTGGTGGCATGTGTGGGAGCCCTCCGCGCTCCTGCTCGTTCCAAGAGCCGCGGAATCTTAGCACGCCGTGCAACCCTTTCCGCCTCATCCGCACCAACGTAAGCAGAGAGGCGTTATGACGATTGCCGGACCGGTTCTGCCGTTGTTGCTTTCAGCAGCCTTACTCCTCCCGATCGAGCCCGCCGACCAGACCGAATCCACCGCGGATCTCACCTTCCGGCCCTTGACGACGCTGCAGCTGGTGGTGGCCGACCTGGGCCGCTCGATCCGGTTCTACGAAGAGGTGCTCGGCTTCAAGGTCAGGGAACGCCGCGACGACCTCCAGTTCGCCCACCTCACCACGAACGTGCCCGGGCTCGAGCTCGGCCTCAATCAGGTCGCGAGCCCGGTTCCGCGGCCCGCGGGGACGGTTCTGAACTTCAGCGTCAAGGATGTCGAAGCCGGACGGCGCGCGCTCGAGGCGCGCGGTGTAAAGTTCGCGGGACCGACACGTGTGATTCCCGGCAAAGTCGCCCTCGCCGAGTTCGCCGACCCCGACGGCCATCGGCTCCGTCTGGCGGGCCCGCCTCCGCCCGACACGACGAAGGACTGAGTTGTCGGACGAACGCGAGCTCGCTCGAGCGTTCCTCGCGGGAGACGAGCGCGCGTTTCGCGAGCTCTACGGCCGCTGCACGCCGGCGCTGTACCGGATCCTCTTCCGGCTCGTTGCAGGACGATCGGACGAAGCGGCGGATCTCGTACAGGAGACGTGGCTGCGTGCGACGCGTGCGCTCCCCGGCTTCCGATGGGACTCGGCGCTGTCGACATGGCTCGTGTCGATCGCGATCAACTGTCTCCGCGAAAGGCAGCGGACGACTCGCATGGCGATTGAACCGGCGGCACGGGAGCGGTCCGCCGTCGAGTCGCACGAGCACCGGATCGATCTCGAGCAGGCGATCGCCGCGCTGCCGGACGGCTACCGCGACGTCTTCGTGCTGCACGACATCGAGGGTTACACGCACGAAGAGATCGCGCAGCTTCTCGCGATCGAAGCCGGCACGTCGAAGAGTCAACTTTCCCGCGCACGGCGCGCGCTGCGCGCCGCGCTCAACGGCAGGTCCCAATGAACGATCAAGACGATCGCCCGTTATCCGATGCGGACGTCAGGCGCTTGAGGACGACACCCGTGCCGCCTCCGGACCTCCAGGAACGGACCGTTGCCGCGGTCTTCGGCCGGAGAACGAAGTTCGGCGCGCTCAATCTCACTGCGTTCGTGGCGGTGCTGGCGGCACTGACGATCGTTCCCGTCGTGATTGCCTTCGGCCTCGGCCGCGCGATGACCCAGCGCGCTCCCGATCTCTCCGGCGCGTACCTTCTCTTGATCGAATCGACGCCAGGCGAGTCGCCTCTCGCGCCAGACGCGGTGGCTGCGCGGGTCCGCGAGTACGCGGAATGGGCGCACCAGTTGAGAGAAAAGAATCTGCTCGTCAGCGCGGAGAAGCTCGATGATGGCGAAGTTGTCCTGCCGACCGGCAGCACGGCGCCGCTCGCCGCTGGCGACGAAAGAATCGGCGGCTTCTTCATCGTGCGCGCCGCCGACGTCGGTGCAGCGCTCTCGATCGCGCGCGAGTCGCCCCACATCCGCCACGGTGGTCGGATCGTCGTCCGCAGGATTGCTTCCGGGGCTCGCTAACTTGAGACGGAGAATAGGGATCTGTCCGGGCGACAAAAGTCATCTGTCACTCCGAGCGCATTTCGGCCATCTCCATCCTTTCTAATGTTTTGAAACGTCTCTGCCTGTAGAATCTGGCTGCGCTCTTGCTCCACGCGTTACCCCTCGGTTGACCCCCAGGAAGTTCGGCGCGCAATAGCTCTCTCGCGGAGGTGTCGGCACGTGCGTCTGCTCTCAACGGCATTCACGCTCTCAGCCTGTCTTGCGGCGGCGTCCGCCTCTGCGCAGACTGCGCCAGCGCCTCAGACAACGAGTCCGAACGTCAACGTCATTTCCGGCACGGGTGCGGACGGCGACTGGACGCTGCAGCGGCAGAACGAACCGACGATCGCCTGCTCGAGCCGCAATCCGCTGACGTGTCTGGCGGGGGGCAACGACTACCGGAGCGTCGACATACCGTTCCCCGAAGTCGGCGGGAAGGTGACGGGGGACGCGTGGCTCGGGCTGTACCGGACGGTCAATGGCGGGGAGACGTGGACGACGGGGCTGCTCCCGGGCTATCCGCAGGACACGAGCGCGGCGGGGGTGAGCTCGCCGCTCAAGCCGTATCAGGCGGCGGCCGACCCGGTGATCCGCGCAGGGAGCAACGGCCTCTTCTTTTATAGCGGGATTGCGTTCAACCGCGGGGACGGGCAGGCGAGCGCGATCTTCGTGGCGCGGTTCATCGACAACAACAACGCGCAGGGCACGGCCGACCAGCCGGTCGATTACCTCGGCACGCGGATCGTGGCGAGTATGCCGGCGGGCGCCGCGAACACGCCGTTCATCGACAAGCCGTGGATCGCGGTGGACGTGCCGCGGGCGGGCGCACCGATGTGTACGGTCGGGGGACCCGGGACGAACACGCCGCTGCAGACGTTTCCGGCCGGACGGGTGTATGTGGCGTGGACGCAGTTCGAAGGCGTGGGGCCGACGGCGGGGCGGCTGATGTTTGCGCGCTCCCTCGACTGCGGCGCGACGTGGAGTGCGCCGCGCGAGATCGGGCGGGTCCCGAATCCGGACGTCAACGGGGACCGGGTGGTGACGGCGGCGGACCAGGCGATCGTGCAGGCGAATCTCGGGCGGCGGTGCGGGCAGGCGAACTTCACGCCGGCGGCCGACGTGACGGGGGACTGCGTGGTGAACGTGACGGACCTGACGCTGGTCACGCGGGCGCTGGGGCAGGCGGTGAACCCGGCGCCGCGGATCGCGCAGGGGGCGGCGGTGGCGATCGCGCCGACGAGCGGCGCGCTGCACGTGGTGTGGCGGCAGTTCAGCGCGACCACGGGCCACCCCGATGCGCTCTATGCCGTGCGGTCCACCGATGGGGGGGCGACCTTCACGCTGCCGGCGCTCATCGGGGCGTTCAACCCCTTCGAGCAGGGCGATACCTTCACGACGTTCCGAACGAGCGCGCTGCCGACCTTGGCGGTCGACAGCGCGGGGCGCGCGTATGTGGCGGTGGCGGCGCGCGGCTTTGCGGTGGCGCCGGCCAATCCCAGTCCGCTGCTGGGCGACGGGCGGATCGTGCTCTCGACGTCGGCCGATGGGCTGACGTGGTCGCCCTGGGCGCGCGCGGAACCGCCGCCGAGCCCGGGCGATCTGCCGGGCCATCAGCTGATGCCGGCGCTGGCGTCGGCGGGGAATCGCCTGCAGCTGCTCTATTACGACCTGCGCGAGGATCTGTCGCAGCTCTTCGGGCCGTTCGTCGACGAGCAGCCGATTCTCACGGGCCAGGTCCCCCCCATCCGGCACACGATGGAAGTGCGCGCGGCGCAGGCGGCTACGGGGCCCAATCCGGCCTTCACGTCGATCCGCGTCACGCAGTACGACATCGGGACCTTGCCCGGGTCGAACGTCGTCCAGCAGCTCGAGTTCAACCCGCCCAATCTCCCGATCTTCCGTTTGGGGACCTTTCCCTTCATGGGGGACTACCTCGACGTGCGCGCCGCGCAGAGCGTGTCGCGCGGCCCCACTGGGTGGGTGCTCGACGGGTCCGCCGCCGCCGATCTGTTTCACGTCGTCTGGGCCGACCAGCGCGACATCAAGCCGCCGGCCGACGGCGACTGGACGAACTACACGCCGCCGAACCCGCCCGGCTTCGAACGTCCAGTTCAGAGCGGCTTCGATCCCGGGCAGACCGTGCCGCAGTGCGAGCCGGGCCAGGCCGGCATGCGCAACCAGAACATCTATACAGCACGCCTCACGCGCGGCCTCTTCACCGGCGTGGTGGGGAACGCCAAGCCGGTCGACGACATCCAGCGCGGCTTCCCGATCTTCGTGCAGAACAACACGGGGACCGTTCGATCCTATCGGTTGACGATTGCGAATCAGCCGACGGGCGGCGCGGCGTCGTTCCTGCAGTTTGCGGAAGCCGGGCAGCCGTTTCCGCTGACGACGCTCGACGTGAGCGTGCCGCCGCTCTCGACCGTGGCGCGAACGATCTTCCTGAGCTCGACGACGCCGTTCCCGCGCATCGATACGACCGTGCAGGAGATCACGGCGCCGGGCGGGACGGTCGTCACGGGCGGACAAAGTGGGACGATCACGCTCAATCCCGATCCGACCAACCCGAACCTGCTCAATCCGAACTTCCTGAACCCGAACTTCCTCAACCCGAACATCCTCAACGCCGAGGTCTACAACGCCGATGTCGAGAGCCCGAATTTCCTCAATCCGAACTTCATCAACCCGAACTTCCTGAACCCGAATTTCCTGAACCCGAACATCCTCAACCCGGATGTCGAGAGCGTCAACGCCGTCAACCCGAACATCCTGAACCCGAACTTCATCAATCCGAACTTCCTGAACCCGAACTTTCTGAACCCGAACATCCTCAATCCGAACATTCTCAACCCGAACATCCTGAACACCGACGTCGTGAACGGGTCGATGAGCGATACGACCTGGTCGGTGACGAACGAAGGAAACTCGGCCGCCGCGTACACGTTCAAGCTGGCGCTGCTGACGGGGATTCCCGACGGCTTCAAGACGCAGCTCATCGCGCACAAGGTCTACCAGACGCCGGTTGTCGCCGGTTGCGATCTGAAACAGACGACGCAGACCGTCCTGCTGGCGAATATCCCGAACCCGAATTTCCTGAACCCGAACTTCCTCAATCCGAACTTCCTGAACCCCAACATTTTGAATCCGGCCGTCGAAAACCTGACCGTCGCGCTGGCGCCGGGCGAGACCGCGCAGTTCACGCTGCGCGTCGTCGATCCGAACCGGTTCGATCAGGTCACGTTCAATCCGGCCGTCGAGACGACGCCGGCCGTCGTCGCGCAGGCGGCTAATACCGAGGACGTCGCTGTTGGCATCACCCAGCCGCCCGTGTCGCTGCCCTTCATTTCAGGCAGTGTCGTGCCGGGCGGGCTGACCGGCTTTGCCTACACGACGCAGCTCACGTCGAACGTCGGGGGCACCTGGGCGGTGACGTTCGGTGAGCTGCCGCCGGGCCTGACGCTCAACACGGCCACCGGCGAGATCACTGGCACGCCGACGCAGGCTGGCACCTTCACGTTCGCCCTCACCTTCACGAGCGCGACAGGCGGTTTCAGCGATTCGCGCAACTACACCGTCACCGTCACTGGCGTGCCCGAGGGCATCGATCGCGTCTGGGTCGGGACGACGACCACCTGGTCCGACCCGGCCAACTGGCAGCCGACGGGCGTGCCGAGTGCGTTGGACGACGTCTACATTCCTGGCGCGGCCGCCCAGTTCCCAACGCTGACGGCGCCGGCGAGCGTCCACGACCTCACGCTCGCCCCGGGCGCGAGCCTCAACTCGAACGGCCAGACCCTGACCGTGACCGGCGACCTCGACGCGGGCCACACCATCACGGGCACCGGCACGGTCGTCCTGACCGAGGGGAACGCGACGCTCAGCGGTTCGGTGCCGAACCTGATCATCCAGGGCGGCACGCACTCGCTCACCGGTCCCGTCACGGTCAACGGCAATCTGAATCTCGCGGGTCCGACAACCCTCGCGCTCGGCGGCTTCGCCCTGTCGGTCAGCGGTCGGCTGAGCGGGAGCAACGTGCCGACCATCACCGGGCCGGGCCCGATGACGGTCGGCGACGTGAGCGTGACTGGCCTGACGCT
>DATAFJ010000104.1:0-3128 GCA_036257535.1 Vicinamibacterales bacterium
GTGCCGAGATCGACACCGATCAGGAACGGAGTGGGAGGCATTTCACACGGGTCTGCCCTCGCGGATGTTCAGCTCCAGCTTCCAGCGATCTGCGCCGTCTCTCGCGTTGCACCAGAGCTCGAGCGTCCCGATCTCAGTGACGCGGCTCTCGAGCGTCACAGGGACGACCCCATTGTCTGCAGAGGAGGCCAGGCTCGGATCGGCCTCCAGCCTCACCTCGAGCGGACCGAGTTCTTCGAGATCGTCGCCCCAGTCCTCGATGATTGTCCCCGGCGGATCGCCCTTGCGGATCGTTGACGTGAGAAACCGGAACTCCGCTGGCTCGCCGACCGACAGTCCGAATTCGCGTCCCGCGATCGGCGCGCTCGTGCCCTCCTCCATCCCGAACGGCACGACGCAGAGGGCTTTCAGCGGCGCCTGGAATCCCGGGACCGCTGGCAGCGCGCTCTCGATGCCGATGTAGTAACTGCGCGAGGCGCCGCTCCGAATGCGGACGCCGCGTCCGCTCGCCCGTGCCCGCCCGTAGTACGCCGCGCCGCGCGCGACAGCGTGATCGAGGTCCGGCGCGTCGAGCACGTGCGCCATGTCGAGCGGGGCGAATCCCTCGCGCGTCAGCCAGCCGTTGAGCACGTCGACCATCCGCGCGCGCAGCGCCTCGGCTTTCATGACGCCGCCGTTGAACAGAAGATGCGTCGGACAGACGAGTCCGCTCGGCCCGCGGCGGACGGCAGACGACGCCGGGCTACCGACTGCCTGCCAGGAGAGAAACCGCGCCAGGTGCCGCGTCACGGCAGGATCCGGCGCATAGGGTAGCCCGAGCTCCTGGAGGCCTACGAGCCGGCGGCGCGCCGGCATCTCATCGGCCGAGACCGCGGGGAAGAAGCCGTCGACGAGCACGGCGTCCAGATCGTCGCGGCGAAGCTCGCCTCTTATCGTGCCGCCGATGAGCCGCGTTCCTTTGCCGAGCACGGTGACTGCGTGTGCGTCCTGGTCGGGCCGCGCGAACAGCGTCTCTTTCGCCACGCGGCACTGGTGCCACAACGTCTGCAGCTGCCACGTATCGATGCGATGGCCTTCCCCCTCAAGGCGCTGCTGCACGATGCGTGCGAGGGCGAGGTCCATGTTGTCGCCGCCCAGCAGGATGTGATCGCCGATGGCGACGCGCTCGAGCGCGAGGTCGCCGTCGTGCTCGCCGACAAGGATCAGGCTGAAATCGGTCGTGCCGCCGCCGATGTCGCACACGAGCAGCAGGTCGCCGACGCGAAGCTTCCGGCGCCAGAGCTCGCCCGCGCTATCGATCCACGCGTAGCAGGCGGCCTGCGGCTCCTCGAGCAGCGTCACGCGCGGGAGGCCAGCGTCGGCCGCGGCGCGAAGCGTCAGCTCTCGAGCCTCTTCGTCGAACGATGCCGGCACGGTGATGAGCACGTCCTGGCGATCGAGCGCGAGCGTCGGCTGTCCCGCAGCGAGGCGCGCATCCCATGCGTGCCTGAGATGCTGCAGGTAGTGCGCCGACGCCGCCACCGGCGAGATCTTCGGAACCTCCTCCGGTGCGCCCCACGGCAGGATCGGCGCCGTACGGCTCGCGCCGGCGTACGACAGCCACGATTTGGCCGACGCCACGAGGCGCGACGGGTTCTCGGATCCGCGCTTCCGCGCCAGTTCCCCGACGACCCACTGCCGAGCGGCGTCGTACGGCCAGGGAAGGCGGAGACTGTCAGCCGGAAAATCGAACTCGCCGGCGACGTACAGAAAAGACGGCAGCAGCGAACCCTCGGAGACCTCTCCCGCGTTCACGAGTTGCGGGATTGCCAGGACCTCGATCGCGGTGGCGTCTTCGCCCGTCAGATCCGCGCACGCCATCGCGGAGTTGGTGGTACCGAGATCGATCCCGACGCTGTACCGTGCTTCACCAGCCATATGTGCTTTATGTCAGCTCGATTTCGGCCGGCGCGACGATGGCGCGACCCGTCGTGCCCAGAGGAGGAAGATGAACGCGGGACGCGCGCCAACCCGGATGGAGAAGCGTGCCACGGAACGGCGGTTGTCCGGCCACGTTACCGACGAGGTGGAAGGCCGCTGGATCGAACTGCCGATCCTGTCCGACCGTGACAGCCTCGCCTTCCCGGCCGGGAAGGATCGCCTCGAGCGTTACATAGCGTTCGAGCACGCGGTGGCAGCCTGCGTGGACGTCACGCGCAGCCGCGCCGATCTGCGCGTCGGAGTACGCGGTGAGGTCCTCAAGGACGAAGTCGATGAGTCGCCCTTCCCGCTGCAGCAGGGCGAGCATCTGGACGGCACGATCGTGGGTATCGACAGCGGTGGGCTGAGACGGCGCCTCGACGCGAGCGGCAGGCTGGAGCGCAGTGGGCACGCGACCTTTGAAGAGAATGGTGAAGAACGCCGCGAATGCCAGCTTGATGCGAGTCCACACAGTCATCGCCCGCTCCCGCGTTGATTGTGACACGTGGACGCGGCGAGCGAAGCTGAGCGTAAAGCGCGACTCGCGAACCACACGGTTCGCACACGGCTTGTATCGGAAGAGCCGTCGATCCGCTCGCGCTTGACGCCCGGTCGGCACGTGGGGTTCCGCGTTGAGTCTCACGTGAAGCGGCGGTATCCTTGGCCCCGAGGCGGAGCATGGCACCCAGGAATAGGTTGAGCGACTCCGGCGTGTCGCGTCGCGACATTATTCGGCTTGGCGCAGGCGGCCTGGGATTCGGTCTTTTTGGCGGTATCGGCCCTGTGCCACCTGTTCTGAGGCAGGCGAGCCGGGCGGCGGCGGCTGCACAGCCCGGCAGGATTCTCGTGGTGTTCGAGTGGTTCGGCGGTAACGACGGGCTGAACACCATCGTGCCGTACGGCGACCCGATGTACTACAAGCATCGGCCGACGATCGGCATCAAGGAGAAAGACCTCCTCGCGATCGACGCGCATCTCGGCTGGCACAAGTCGATGAGCGGGATGAAACATCTGTACGACGAAGGCAAGGTGGCCATCATCCAGGGCGTTGGCTACGACCGGCCGTCGTTCTCACACTTCTCGTCGATTTCGTTCTGGCACACGGCAGCTCCCAACAGCGGAAACGAGTACGGCTGGATCGGAAGGACGGCGTCGGCGATGGATCCCGC
>DATAFJ010000105.1:0-60014 GCA_036257535.1 Vicinamibacterales bacterium
GCCCATGCCCTCGACGAGAATCTCGCGAACGACCCGCTCGCGGCCGGCGCCCAGCGCCATCCTCAGGCCGATTTCGTGCGTGCGCTGAGCGACGGAAAACGACATCACGCCGTAGATTCCGAGCGCCGCCAGGACGAGCGCCACGGCCGCGAATCCTCCGAACAGAAAAGCCTTGAACCGATCGCCCGCCAGCGCCCGGTCCACGATCTGATCCATCGTCTGAAGATCCGACACGGGCAGGTCCCGGTCGATCGACTGCACGACCGCTTCGACGCTCCGGCGCGCGCTGTCGGGATCGAGCGTCGTGCGAATGGCCATCGCCGCCTGCGGCCACGGACTCTGCGCAAACGGGACGTCGATCTCAGGGAAGTCGCCGCGGGGACCGCCGTTTCTGACGGCCCGGTACACCCCGACGATCCGCCACTCGACGCCGGGCCCGAGCCTGGTGACGCCGGGTATCAACTGCTCGACGACGATCCTCTGCTGCAGCGGGTCGACGTCTTTCATGTACTGACGGACGAAAGCGTCGTTGACGATGGCGACACGGGGCGCTCCCTCCGTATCCCGCTCGGTAAACGCGCGCCCGCGCTGGATCGGGATGCCGAAGGTCGAGAAGTAGTCCGGCGTCACCATGTTGAAGCCTGCGCCAGGGCGCTGGGCCGGATCCTTGACCGGCTGACCGACGATCGAGAACGGCATGCCGAAGTTCGTGCCGTACACGGGCATTCCAGTCGATGCGGATGCCGAGATGACGCCCGGAATGGCGCGCGTCTTCTCGAGAAGCTGCCGGTAGAAGACGCCGATCTGCTCCTGGCCCGTCAGACGGCCGTCCGCCACGGGCACCGAAAACGTCAAGAGATGGTCGGTTCGGAAGCCGAGGTCCACCGTCGTCAGCTTGACCAGGCTCGCGATTGCGAGGCCGGCGCCGGCAAGAAGCGTCAGCGCCAGCGCGAACTCGGTGACGACGAACAGCCGGCGCGTCCACTGCCGGCCCGCAATCATCGAGCGGCCCGCCTGCTTCAGCACGTCGGTGAGGTTCGGGTGGGTTACCTGCCACGCAGGGGCACTGCCGAACAGAAGCCCTGACAGCATCGTGACCGACAGCGTGAAGATCAGCACGGGAATGCTCATCCGCACGTCCGCTTCGGATGGCAGCGTGTTCGGTGGAACGAGCGCCATGATCACCTGCGTCAGCCAGAACGCCAGCGCGATGCCGAGGACGCCGCCGGCGGCGGCCAGGATCGCGCTCTCGGTGAAGAGTTGACGGAACAGGCGGCCGCGCGATGCGCCGAGCGACGCTCGAACGGCCACTTCGCGCTGCCTGGCCATGCCGCGGGCGAGCAGCAGGTTCGCCACGTTGGCGCAGGCGATGAGCAGCACGAAACCAACCGCGCCGAGACGCATCCAGAGCGTCCCGTGTCGAGGAAGTTGTTCTGCAGGGGCTCGACGCTCGCGCTCCAGCCGGCATTGGTTCTCGGATGCGCTTCCGCGATCCGCTTGGTGACGGCTACCATATCGGCGTTCGCCTGGGCGAGCGTCACGTCCTTCTTGAGCCGGCCGAGCACGAGCAGCCAGTGGAAGTCGTGGTTGAGCTGCTCCGGCGTGAACGCGAGCGGCAGGAACAGCTGGCTCTCGAGCCGATCCGCGGCGCCGGGCGCCAATACGCCCACCACCGTGTACGGTTTTCCATCGACCCTGATGTCGCGGTTGATGATCTGCGGATCGGCCGCAAAGCGCGTCTGCCACAGACGATGCGTCATCACGATCGCCTGATCGTTCCCGACGACGCCTTCCGCGGGGACGTGATCCCGCCCGAGGCTCGTCTTGAATCCATGCGCCGTAAGGAAGCCCGGCGTGGCGACGCGGGCCTGAACGAGCTCGGGCGGACCGCTGGACGAGAGGCTCACGCGACGGCCTGTCCAGACGTGGAGCGCATTGAAGGACTTGCTCTGACGCCGCCACTCCATGAAGTCGCCGGCCGACGTGGCATTGCGGCGGTTCTGAATCCGCGACCACACGATCACGATCCGGTCGGGATCGTCGAACGGCAGCGGCGCGATGAGCGTGGCATGAACCACGCTGAAGATCGCCGCGTTCGCGCCGACGCCGAGCGTCAGGGCAATCAGCGCGACCGCCGTGAATCCGGGATTTCTCCGGAGCAGTCGAAGACCCCAGCGCGCGTCTCTCAGGATGGAGATCATCTACGGCCCTCCCCACCGAACGAGCCCAATGCTCTTCGACGTAGGAACCGGTCCGTTAGTTTACTGACGGCGAAGCTCATCGATGCGGCGCGCCAGCGGATGTGTGACGGGCGGATCCACGAGAACGTCACCAGCCGCCAAGCGGGGATGCGTCATGACCTCCGCCGAGGCCGATGTGGCGTCGGGATGGTGCCCGTCGGCTGTCGTGAAGCGCCAGAATCCCTCCAACGGCGACGAGCGGAGACCACGCCCCCCACTCGGTTCGAAGCGATTCGTACGTCTGAGCCGCGTCGATGAAACACGAAATCGAACGGCGCGGCGCCCTTGACCCGTTCGCTCTGCGCGGCATCTGCGCCCGTCGCCTGATCCAGACGACGCGGCCGTTCGGGACGCGCGCCAGCTCGGTCCGGGCCGACGACGCGGGGGATGCGGAAGCCGAGACGGCCCGGCTCGTACGGATCGACCGCATAGAGGAGCCCTCCGGTGCCATCCCCGCCCGCAAGGCCTTCGACGTTCCCCCATGCCAGACGCCGACTTCGACGAGCTTCCGCTTGCCAGAGCGCTGGAGCGTCTCGCCCGTGCCTGGGCTGCCAGCCATCGCCACACATTGACAATCGTGAACGGCTAGGGCCGGAGGTCGCGCCCCGCGAGGCCGACGTCGCTGAGCGCGATCCGGTAGATGTCCCCCGGCGGGCGGGAACCCGCGCTGACCGGTCCCACCACGCCCGGCCGTTCCGACGTGAAGAAGAGAAAGCGGCCGCTCGGGTCGAGCGCCGGCGCGAAATCCGCGAACGGTGAATTAACGCCGGACCCGAGGCGCCGGCTGCTCCCCCACCGGTCGTTCTCTCGAGCGGTGACCCACAGGTCCGCCCCGCCGGCGCCGCCCGGACGATCTGACGTGAAGATCAGGAACGATTCGTCCGGCGCGATGAGCGGGTTCCCTGCGCCTTCGGCATCGTTAATGTCGAACGAGGGTCGCGTCACAGTCCAGCCCTCTCCGGACGCCGTCGCGCGATAGGTCCGCGTCGTGCCGTCTCGATTCGAACTGAAGTAGAGCGTGCCGCCGCGTGTCGCCGAGACGAATACGTCGGTTCCTCTGGAGTTCAACGGCTCGCCGACCGTCCGCGGCGCGCCCCACTCTCCGTCCCTGGCGTCCAGGTACCACGTGTTGAAGTCTGGCTCGTTGTCCGAGGGGGATGTCGGCCGGTCCGAGGAGAAATACAGTCGCTCGCCGCCCGCCGTGACGAACGGATCCACGTCGCGATGCGTCCCCGAGAACGGCGCGAGCACCGGTTGCTGCCAGCCCGCTCCATCGAGCCGGCTCACCATGATTGACAGCGTCCGCCGGTCGGCCGATGCGCGGTTGAAATACACCGTGCGGCCGTCCGGTGTGAACGTAATCGCGAACTCCGGCGCCGCGGTCGTGATGACGCCTTCGGCGAACCGCTCCGGGACCGCGATGCCTGCCGCCAGCAGTGCACAACTAAACGAAGTGACGATCCGTGGGACCAACGACTCCTCTTAACTGTTCGAATCCGGAGGACGGGCGTCCATGCGCGAACAGCATCGTCGCGCCACGACGGCGATCGATCCGGAAATCGCGGTGGCACAACTTTGGCAGCGCTCGCGTGGCGCAGCCGAATGCTTACGACAATCCTACAGGCTCTTCGAAGCGTCCGGCGCGCGCCGGCGCTGGGCATCGCCGCCGTCCTTTGCATCGGGCTCGGCGCGTCCGCCACGACGACGGTGTCCACGCTCGTCAGCGCCACGCTCCTGCGCCCGGTGCCGTTCCCGGATGCAGAGCGGCTCGTTCGAATCTGGCTCGACGAACCGGGCGTGAACGCGCGCGTCTCGCTGTCGATCCCCGAGATTGACGATTTCGCGCGGATGCAGTCGTTCGACGCGTTCGCCGGAACCGCGCGCGTGCGGACGGCGCTCAGGCTCGAGCAGGGAGCGGAACGCGTGCGCGGCGAAGCGGTGTCGCGCGGCTACTTCGACATGCTCGGGATCCGGCCGGCGACTGGACGGCTCCTCGCCGCGTCCGATCACGAGCCGGGCTCGCCCTCCGTCATCGTCCTGAGCCATGGCACCTGGGTGCGGCACTATGGCAGCGACCCGGCGATCGTCGGCCGCGAGCTCAGCACCGAGCGCGCCGTCTACACGATCGTCGGCGTGACCGAGGAAGGGTTCGACGGCACGGTCGAAGACGACATCGTCGAGTTCTTCGTTCCGCTCGAACGGTACGAGCCGGTGTCGCTCACGACCGATCGATCGGCACGCCCGGCGTGGGTGATCGGACGTCTCGCCCCCGGCACGTCGATTCCTCAGGCGCAGACCGAGACTGAAGGCATCCGCCGCGAGCTCGCCGCCGAGTATCCCGACACGTACAGGCAGCTGCAGGTTCGTGTCGAACCGTTCGGCGAGAGCTGGCGCGAGCGCCTGCGCAGCGGCGGCGGGCTGCTCTTCGCCGCCGCCGCGCTCCTTCTCATGATTGCCGCCGTCAACGTCGGGTGCCTCCTCCTGGCGCGCGGACAGGACCGGCGCCGCGAGCTGGCGATCCGGACGGCGCTCGGTGCGGGCCGCGGACGGATCGTGGCGCAGCTGCTCGTCGAAGCGCTCATCCTCGCCGCCGCCGGCGGCGCGCTGGGCGCGCTCGCCGGGCCGTGGCTGCTCGACGGGTTCATGGCCATTTCGCCGCCCGGCCGGCTCTCGCTGCCGCGTTACCTTCGTCTCGAGCCTGACGCCATCACGGTGGCGCTTGCCGTTGGCGCGCTGAGCGTCGCGGGGATTCTCGCGGGCACCGTGCCGGCGCTCTTCGGACGCCAGGTGATGCCGGGCGACGTGCTCCGCGAGAGCGGACGCGGCACGCTGGGCCGCGGTGCCGAGCGGCGGTGGGGCACACTCCTCATCGCGAGCGAAACGGCGCTGACGCTGGTGCTGCTCGTCGCCGGCGGCCTGCTCGTTCGGTCCTACGCGCAGCTCTCGACGACGGAGCTGGGCTTCGATCGTGCGCGAATTGCGCGCCTGGCGGTCACGCTCAGCCGCTCGGACGTCGGCAATCCGTCGCGGCTGCCGGCAATGTACGAGCGGCTTCAGCGCGAACTGGCGCTCGTTCCTGGCGTAACGGCCATTGGACTCGTCAGCCCGACGCTGCCGCCATGGGAGGGCGATCGCGGACGCGTGCGACTCGAGGGCGTCGACCTGCCGCTGGCGCCCGATGGATTGCTCGTCGGAACGCATCTCGTCAACCACGGGCTGCTCCCCATGCTCGGCGCCCGCATCGTCGCCGGCCGGAACGTCGACGCTGGCGACGCCCGGCCCGACGCGGCCGTCGTCATCATCAGCCGCTCGCTCGCCAGCCTGTTCGGCGGGCCCGAGCGTGCGCTCGGTCGATCGATCACTTTCCTTCGCGACGATCCGCCGATCGGAACCTTCCGAATCATCGGGGTGGCCGAAGACGTCGCCTACGACGGCCTCATCGAAGAGGACACGCGGCGTTTCGTGCAGGCGGGCGACGTCCGCGCCGCGCGCTACGACGCGTACGTTGCGCTCGCGCGGTTTCCAAATCCGGTCGTATCGATCGGCGCGGCCACTTCGGGTCAGCCGCAAGCCGTCATCGAGCCGCTGCGGCGGCGGATCGCGGAGATTGCGCCGGCGTCGGCCGTGCACTGGGTCAGCACGATGGACGACGAAATCGCGCTCGAGTACGCCCCGACGCGGTTCTATACGCTTCTGGTCGTGGCGTTCTCGTCGAGCGCGCTCGCGCTCACGAGCGTCGGCCTCTTCGCGCTGCTTTCTCACGCGGCGGCGCGCCGGACGAGCGAGATCGGGCTTCGCCTTGCCCTCGGTGCGTCGCGGGCGGCAGCAACTGGCCTGCTCTTGAAGAATGGCCTCTGGCCGCTCGTCGCCGGCGTCACGATGGGCGGGCTCGGTGCGGCGGCCGCGGCGCGGGGGATGGCCGGTCTGCTCTACGGCGTCGGCCGGTTCGATGTCGTGACCTTCACCTTCTCCGTGCTCACGCTGTTGGTGGTCGCGGTGGTCGCCGGCCTCGTGCCGGCACGGCGTGTCGCGTCGATCGACCCGATCACGGCGCTCCGGACCGAGTGAAGCGTCCCCTTCTCCGCTTCTTCCTCCTTACCTTCGCAATCACATGGACGTTCTTTGGCGGCGGCGCAGCCGTCGCATCGTTCGCGGGAACGGGGCTGACCGCGCTTCCGATGCTCATTATCACGATTGGAGTGTTCGGTCCCTCGATGGCGGCGCTGTGGCTCACGGCTCGACACGAGGGTCGCGCGGGTGTGAATGCGCTCGTCCGCCGTCTCTTCGACTGGGAAGCGGGTGCGCGTTGGTACGTCTTCGCGATCGCCTTCATGGCCGCGATCAAACTGACCGCGGCGCTCGTCTACCGCGCCGCCACGGGCATCTGGCCGCAGTCCGGCGGCGTGCCGTGGTATCTGATGGCAGGGGCCCTCTTGATTTCGACGCCCGTTCAGGCGGGCGAGGAGCTCGGCTGGCGAGGTTACGCACTGCCACGACTGGCCGCACATGTCGGCCTCGGACCCGCTGGCTTCGTGGTCGGCGCGATCTGGGCCCTGTGGCATCTGCCGCTTTTTTTCGTTTCAGGCGCCGACGTCTACGGACAGTCCTTCCCTGTGTATCTGCTCGCCGTCACGCCGCTTTCCGTCGCGATGGCGTGGCTCTACGGAAAAACGGGCGGCCGTCTGCTCCCGGTGATGGTCATGCACGCCGCCGTGAATCAGATGACAGGGATGGTCACCTCCCCCGCACCTCCACCGGCGCACCCGTTCGTCGTAAGCGGGTCGTTCATGTCCTGGCTCGTCGTCGTGCTGCTCTGGATCGCCGCCGCCTACTTCCTGGTCAACATGCCTGACCGATCACGATTCCGCGTCCGCGAGCCAATTGTGTAAGCGGATCTGGAGCCGCCTTCCGCGTGCACGTGCCACGCTGTGCAGTTCTGGCAAGAAACCGGGGTTCTGTTCCGGGCATCACGCTTGCGCACGATCGCGAACCGCCAGACACGGGAGCTCCAGATGTTCCGAAGTTCGCGATCTTTGCCCGGTTTCGCCGTCGTCCTGAGCGTCATCTCGCTAACGCTCGCCTGCAGCAGCGATTCGACCGACTCTCCGATCTCTCCGTCGCCCGCCGGGTCGCTCGAGGTCGATGACATCGCCGCCTCGGCGTCGACCGGCGGCATGCAGGGCGTGCGGAGGTCCGGCGCCGCGCCGGGGGCGAACGGCGGCCCGCAGATCACGGTCTCGGGCAACCAGACGATCATCAACGGCGGGACGCTCGGCGTGACGATCGCCGCCAACGCCCCCTTCAACACGATCTACGTGTTCGTCGCGGGCCGGACGCTTGGCGTCGTGGGCGAGTTCGGCGGCGGCATCGAGGGACACTACGAGCTCCGGATGCCGTTGGCGCAGACGACGTCGAGCGTGCTGCTTACGTTTCCGCAGGAGATTCCTCTCAGCGAGTTCGAGCTTCAGTTCGCGGTCGCGAGCCCATCGGGTGCTGTGGGTCCCTACGCGGGCCTCGTGACGAACGTCACCGAGGTCGGCACGGGTGACGTTCAGGTGACGCTCTCCTGGGATGTGGACAGCGACGTCGATCTGCACGTCGTCGCGCCGGGGAACGACGAGGTCTACTACGGGCGAACGCAGTCGTCCAGCGGCGGCGAGCTCGATCTCGACTCGAACGCGGGCTGCACCATCGACGGTGTGAGGAACGAGAACATCACGTGGCCGATCGGACGGGCGCCAAGAGGCGTCTACACCGTTCGCGTCGACTACTGGAGCAGCTGCGGCGTGAGCCGCACCAACTACACCGTTCGCGTGAACAACGGCGGCAGCGTCCAGATCGCGACCGGCTCGTTCACCGGCGCCGGTGATTCCGGCGGCGCCGGAAGCGGGCGCACGGTCGCGACCTTCGAACGTACGTCCGGCCCGACCGCCATCGTGAGCGAGGCTTTGAGCGCGGTCACCGGATTCTCGTTCACCAAGACGCTCAAGGGTCCGCCGGCACGTCAGCAGTAGCGAGGCCAACATGTACCGAACTCGATGCAGCGCAGCGGCCGCTCTTCTGGCGAGCCTGTTCTTCTCGTCCTCGTCCCAGGCGCAGACGCAGACCACCGTCATCGCCGCCCGCACGTCGGTCGTCCTCGAGGCGCCGCGCGGCGACAGCGTCACGCTGGGCGAGGTTCCGCCGGGCGCCATTCTCGAGGTGCTCGAAGTCGACGGCGACTGGTATCGCGTGAGCGCGCCGGCCAGCGAGGAACCGCTCGGCTGGGAGAGCGGCTGGATGCACGTCGATGCGTTCCTGCTTCCGGACGGCGAGCGGGCGGCCGGCGACCCGGGCGACGCCGCAGGCGGCGGACGGTTCATGGTGCGCGGGTTCGGCTACGCGGGCGGGCTGCTCTTCAGCGCGAGTGACAGCTTCGAGACGATCCTCGGCAATACGTTCAACACGGTGTTCGGCGGAGGCGGGCAGGTCGTCTTTCCGAACGGTGTGTTCGCGCAGGCCAGCATCGACAGGACACGCAGCACGGGCACGCGCGCGTTCGTATCGGGGTCGCAGGTCTTCACGCTCGATATCCCGAATCAGGTGACGGTCACGCCGATTTTGGTGACCGGTGGCTATCGCAGCGCAGGCTCCAGCCGCGTCGTGCCGTACTTCGGCGGCGGCATCGGGTGGTATTCGCTGGAGGAATCCTCGCCTTCGCTGCCCGCAACCGAGCCCATCACGTCGCGACACACGGGCTATCACGTGCTCGGCGGTGCCGAGTTTGCGCTCGCGCGCTGGATCTGGATCGGGGGGGAAGTGCAGTGGGCGACGGTTCCGAAGGCGCTCGGCGACACCGGGATCTCGGCCGTCTTCGATGAAACGGACCTGGGCGGAACGTCATTCCGCTTCAAGATCATGGTGGGCTACTGACTTCCCGGCGTCAGCTCGCCGCCGCGGTCTTCGCGATCGTGCTGGCGGCCGCTTCGTCGTCGAACGCCCAGGACACGGCGGCAGCGGCTCCCGCGTCGATGGCCAGCCTGACGAGCGAAGAACTCGTGGCGCTGGGCCAAGAGCAGCAGGACGCCCTGATCCTGCGCGCCATCACGAACGGAATCAATCGCTACTCGTCGCCGCAGGAGCGTAACGGCAGGCCCAAGCCGCACGCGATTTATCAGGACGAACGAGCGCTGGCCAACCTCCTGCGTGTCCTGTTTCTGCCCGACGAGGCTCCGGGTGGCGGCGACACGCCACCGGGGTGGGCACCACTCCGCAAAGCGCTGCAGGACGCGGCCGATCGAGAGGACAGGACGCCATTCCTGCGAGTCCTGTCCGGAAGCGCCACCGCGACCTACGAAAGGTACAAAAGGCAGGTGACGCCGATACAGTCGGATCAGGAACAGCAGACCAAATTCAGATACGTCGTGGCGTTCGACTCGTATCAGGATGCTTCCTTCGGATACAAGGCGGCGTACGCCGACCTCTTGTCGCCGCTGGCGGACGTCGAAACGGCCGCGAAGACGGTCAAGACGCGCCTCTCGATCGAGCGTCTGGCCCAGGATGAGCGCGGCATGAAAAGCGAGCGCTCCGCTGTCGAGCAGACGCGCATCGAAGGGACGATGAAAGAGTTCATCATCGCCTGGAACGCCGTGGTGAAACACCATCTCGACGCGGCGCTCTCACCGGTCGATGCCGCGGGACGGACGAAGCCGCTTGGCGCTGTCGGTGAGGAAAAACGGCGGGCGCTCGTGATCCGCGAGATCAGCTCGACGTTCGACGCGGACGAGGTCGCGCGGCGGATACGTCATGCCATGAAGGCCCCGTCGTTCGCGGGGCTCCAGCCAATCCTGAACACGTATCTCCTGGACGAGATCTCCCGCCGGCTCGGAGCGATCCGCTAGCTCACGCGCGAGGCTTTCAGCATGAACCCGCACTCCCGCATGCCAGCCTTCGTCAGCGTCGCTCTCGACGCCTGGTTGGCCAGCTTGCATCGTGCGGCCGGCACTCTGCCAGCCAGATAGCACTCCCTGATCACTTCCTGCAGGAGATAGCTGCCCGCGCCCCGGCGGCGATGACCCTGGTCGACTTCCATGAACAGGTCGGCGAACGGCGGGTTGTAGTGCGTCAGGAAACCGCCGGTTGCCACGATCCGCCCATCGAGCTCGAGGACATAGTCGCCTGGCGGTTCGGCGCCATGCTTGAAAATGGCGTCTCCGGCTTTCGCGCGGCGGAAAGTCGCACCGGGGAACTGGAGACCGGTCGACAGACGGTGCTCGAACAAGACGACGTCCGCGATGACATCAGCGCCGAACTCGAAGAGCATCGCGGTTATGAGCGCGTCGTTGCTCTGGCACTCGATGCGCGGGGCGCGCGACGCCGACAGGAGCTTCTCGAACAGTCGGCTCGCCTGCCGCAAGGGCGGGATCACGTAGAACTCGAACACCGTGTCCCGGCCGGCGGCATCGTCTCCTTTGATCGATCCGTATCCGACGTCGGCGCCGTCCGCCGTCAGCAAATACGAATCCGTCCAGCCGCGCTCGTGGCAGGCGTTGTACCGGATCTGAAAATTGGCTTCCTGGAGGTGCTGCGCGCGGAGCGGCAAGATACGCGCGAGCTCGACCTTCGCAACGTCGATCTGCATCGTCACCGCACTTCGATACCCCGAAGCTGCCGCACGGCGGCAACGACCTGATGGACGGGGATATCCAGCATGCGCCCGGTCGGGCTCTGAATGTACGCGCAGTGCGCGCCGTAGGGTCCGTTCCGGGCGCCGCGAGTCGGGCCGAAGAGACCGAGCGACGGCACGCCGATGGCGGCGGCGACGTGAAGCGGACCGGTGTCGTTGCCGACGGCGAGCTGCGCGCGCCGGATCACGCCGACGAGCTCAGGAATCGGGCCAGGCGCGCAGACGACCGCACGGGATTCGGGAAGGCCCGATCGTACTTCCTCAAGGAGCGGCTCTTCGCCGGGACCCCCGAGAATCACGACCAGGACGGCCGGGTCGGCGAGGAGCTGCCGCGCCAGCTCGCGGTAGTTCGATGCCGGCCAGAGCTTCGCGCGGCCGCGAGTGGACGGGAGAAGCGCAACCAGCTGCGCGGCCGGGCCGCCTTCGCGCGCGAAGCGCGCTTCGGCGAGCCACGCGGCGGCGCGCTCGTCCGCGTCCGCAAAGGATGGCAGCGGAAAACGGGGCGTCCCGACGCGCCCGAGGCCGATCGGTCCGAGAAGCGCCAGGTTCTTCTCGACGATGTGCCCCGCCTCCGGCGGCGGAGCGACCTGGTGCGTCGTGAAGAGCGTGGCAAGCGGATGCCGCGCGTTTCTGCGATCGAACCCGATTCGAATCGGCGCGCGTGTGGCCCGTACGATCGGGGACGTCTTGTGCGGCCAGCCCTGCACGTCGATCGCGACGTCAATCGGATCCAACCGCAGCCGGCGAAGGAGCTCTCGAAGCTCGAGCACCGTGCGCCGCAGCCCGGAAGGGCTCGCCAGCTGCTGGCGCCAGCGCCGCAGCGGGACCGTGATGACCTCGTCGACGACTGGATTGCCCCGAAGGAAGGTCTGCTCCCGCTCTTCAGCGAACCAGACGATTTTCGCCGCGGGATCGCCGTCTCGGATGGCGGCGGCGACCGGCAGCGTGTGGATGACGTCGCCGAGTGAAGTGAGCCGGATGATCCCGATACGCCGGCCTGGCACCGGCGGAGGCCGGTCGATCGTCAATACGAGCCGCCCCCGAAGAGCCGCTTCAGCCAGCCGGAGCGCCGGTGGCGCCGCAGCTCGGCATCCGCCTTCTCACGGCTCGCGACCCAGTTCACCTGCACCACGCGGCGTTCGCCTTCGGCCGGAAGGTGGCCGTGCCACGAGCGATCGGATCGAAGGAACGCCAGGAGCGTCCCCCACCGCGGCGGGATCTCGACGATGACGTGATCGAGATTGTCGTCGTGCAGGAGGCGAAGCCGTCCTCCTGCGTCCTCCCAGACTTCGTTGAGGTAGAGCAGAACGGTCGCGACCTTCCACTTCGCGTCGGTATGCGCCGAGCCGTCGCGGCGTCCGATGCGCCCCCGAACGGTGACGATTGGAAAGTACGGCGACAGGTTCACGCCGAAACGCTCGCCGAGCAGGTCGCGAAACGCCGGACCGCTGACCTCTTCCACGAGCGTTCTGAATGACGGGCCGTACGAGAGTTCGGACAGCGGGTAGCTCCCGGTGCTGGCAATACGCGGAAAGTCCTGGTTGATCGCGGCGGCCGAGCCGCCCGGGATGACGTCGTCCGCGATCAGGTAAGTGAAGGGATCGCGGACGACCGGCGCGGCCCGGAGCGCAGTGAAGTCGAGCATGTCAGCGATATCCCGCCGCCTGCAGCTCGAACAGCTGCGCGTAGCGGCCGTCGGCCACGAGCAATTCGTCGTGGGTTCCGAGTTCGGTGACGCGTCCTCCGGCGACGACGGCGATTCGATCGGCGATGCGCACGGTCGAGAACCGATGCGAGATCACGATGCCGATGCGGCCGCGGAGGTTCTCCTTGAGCTCGGTGAAGATCGCGGCCTCCGCTTCCGGATCCAGCGACGATGTCGGCTCGTCGAGGATCCAGATGTCGGCGTCGCGATACATGATACGGGCGAGCGCCAGCCGCTGCCACTCCCCGCCCGACAGGTCGTGGCCACCTTCGAAGAGCCTTCCCACCCGCGAATCGAGGCCCTTCGGCATCTTCCTCAGCAGCCACTCGCTTCGCGAATCGCGCAGCGCGCGCAGGACCCTTTCGTCGTTGTTCAATCCGGGGGCCCCTGCCTCCGGGTGATTGCCGTCGAACGCATCCGGGCGGCCCATCATGACATTTTCCCGGACGGAAAGCTCGTAGGTCGCGTAGTCCTGGAAGAGCACGCCGATTCGCCGGCGGAGCGCCTCGGGATCCAGGTTCCTGACGTCGACGCCTCCAACGCGCACCGCACCGCGATCCACATCGTAGAACCGCAGCAGCAGCTTCACGAGCGTGCTCTTCCCCGCTCCGTTCTCGCCGACGAGCGCGATGAGCTCGCCGCGCCGGATGCTCAGGCTCAGCCGATCGACCGCCGGCTCCGTTCCGCCCGGATAGGTGAACGTGACGTTGTCGAACTCGACGCTGTCGATCGCCCTGTCGGGAAGCGCGTGCGGCATTGCGGGAACGGCGACGAGCGGCTCGATCGCGAGAAACGAAAAGTAATCCTCGAGAAAGGTCGTGTGCTGATCGACTGCGACGAACGTTCCGGAGATCTGTCCCAGCGTGGACGACACCGTCGCAAACGCGCCGATCACGAGGACGACGCCGCCCGGGTCGATGGCGCCCGCCGCGCCGCGGACCGCCACGAACACGTACGCGAGCGCAAGGGTCGTCCCCGTGACGAGGCCGGTGAGCATCGAGACGCGCGTCGCGGAGCGGTACATCTGCTCGCGCTGCCTGAACAGATCCTCCGACACCTTGCTATGGCGTCCGAGGAGGTAGTCGGACAGCACGTACGCCCGTACCTCCTTCGTGGTCCTCGGTTGAACGAGGAGGTCGCCCAGATACTCGCGCTCGCGTTCCTCCGGCGTTTCCTTGTAGAAGAACTCGTAGAGGCGCGTCGTGATGCTCCGCTCGAGCGCGAGCGACAGCAGCGCGGCGGCAAGCGCGAGTACCACCAGAATGTAATGCAGGCTCGCGAGGAGCGACGCCATCAACACGATCGTCACGATGTTGCCCGAGAGCCCCAGCACCGACCACGTGAGATCGCCCGGCCGCCATGAGACGTCGCGCTTCGCACGGGCAAGGCGGTCGTGCCAGTTCGAGTTGTCAAAGTGGCCCAGGTCGACCTTCGACGCCTGCGCGAGAAGCCGGCGCTCCGCTTCGAGCTCCACCCGGCGGATGAAGAGATTCCGCCCGTATCCCATGTAGGCGCCGACAGCCCGCTGCGCCGTGGCCGCCAGCCACAGGCCGGCGACGATCGGCAACATGTCCGTGAGCTGGATCGCCTGAACTCTGGCTTCCGCGATTCGATTGACGAGCGCCGCGCCGAGCAGCACCGCAATAGGCGGCATCGTCGCGTTGACCATGCCGAGGATCGAGTACTTGATGAGCGAGCGGGGCGAGGCGGCCCAGGCGAGCGCCATTCCATGCGCCAGGTTCCTTCTGACCCGGTATGCACGAGTCCTGATCGCGTCGGGGCTGCCAACCATCATCCAAAAGTACGCGACTCCGCCCGAACCGGACAAGCCGTAACTGCCAGCCTTCGAGCGGACGCCGAGCGCGAGCGTCAGCATCGCAACCGCCCGAACCTACGTGTTGCGCCTTTTCACCTTGTCGGCGATCGGAACCTTGCACTCGATGAGGGAATGATCGTCAGGATTGGGATCCGATGAAGGAGGATCGCTCGCCGGGAACGAATCGGCAATCGTCTTGTCGAGCGAAGCCTCGCGAATCCGACGTTCTTCGTCCGGTGTATGTTCATGTTCTGTCTGTTTCCGTTCCATCGTGTGCTCCCGGTTAGCAGAGACGTTGTGGGCCCGCCGGTCGGAGAGCCAGGTTGGTGGGGGTCTGCGACTGGCACTTCGGGCCAGTCCATCCGCCACCTCTCAGTCGAACCCATCTGCGTGTACTCGATTCTCACGGGCATGGTGCTCAGCCGCTTGAAAAGCCGACCCTCAGCGCGGATAGGCCACCAGTCGTACAAGAACACCTCCAGCGGGCGCCACATCGCAACCCAGCCGCCGATCAGGAAGCCTTCGCGGATGACCTCACCGAGACGCCTTTCGCCGAGGTAGTTCGCGAGCGCATCTCCAATTGCGATTGATGCCGTAAGAAAAGCCAGCGCGATGACGAGGCTGATTCGGCCGCGACGAAACAGCTCGCGAAGTCTTCGCTTCGCAGCCAATACTCGCTGAGCGAAGTACTCGTGAATCGCATCCCGCAGCGCCACAGCTTCGTCACCTCGCCCAGCCGGGCGCTCCAAATGCACCACGAGCGCCCATGGCTTGTCCACCGGGAGATCACGAGCCCAGTCGACGATGAACTCCTCGGCTCGCGGGTCCAGATCGCGCTCCTGGGCCACTCCCCACCATCCGCCTGCGCCCGCCGTGTGACACGAGCTCATCGTTGCTTCGGAAGATGCCGCTCCATGCGGTCGGCCGTGGGAAGTGACCAGCCGTGCCTTATGGACACGAGCCGAATGCCGAAGCAGAGAACCGCGCCCCCGATCATGGTCGGCACCGTCGGCGGAAGGTGAAGCAAGTGCCCTGCGACGACCACCGCTGCGCCGGCGAGCGCGGCCACGGCGTACAGCTCTCCGTGCAACACGGTGGGAATCTCGTTGACGAGCAGATCACGAAGCACGCCGCCCCCGATTCCGGTGAGCATTCCGAGTATCGCCGCCACGAGCGGATCGAGTCCGAACGCGAGCGCCTTCTCCGTGCCGGAGACGGCAAACAGCCCAAGGCCAGCGGCATCGAATAGCAAGATGGGCGTGCGCAGCCGTTCGAGGCGCGGGTGCCACCAAAACGTCAGCAACGCCGCGACCACCGAAACAGTGACGTGATGCCATCCACTGAGCGCAGCCGGCGGGGGTCGCGCCGAGCATCACATCCCGGAGCATCCCGCCGGCATTGCCAGCGACAAAGGCGAGAACGCAGACCCCGAAGACATCGAGACGGTACCTTACGCCCATCGCCGCGCCACTGATGGCGAACACGGCGGTACCGGCGAGGTCCAGCGTGAGCCATACGGTGCCCATCGAGAAGTGTTCAGGCAAGGCGCCTCGCTCGAGTTGACATGCCGTCTCCTTGATGAGGCACATACCGTCCGACGGCGTATAAGGAGAGCATACGTCGTACGCGGATTGGTTTGCTGGAGACGCCAAGCCGGACAAGCCGTAACTGCCAACCTTCGAGCGCGGGCAGCCGTCTAACCGCACGTCGATTCGCGCGGCAACGACGCAGAGCTTCGTTCATCCCGCTCGTGCGCGGCAGGCTGCTGCGCGACAGCGATCTGTCGCCGGCCGCGCCGCGGGTGGTCGTGATCAACGAAGAGATGGCGCCGGCGTACGGCATCGCAACGGTCGAGCAGCGTTACGGCCGCACCGTCGCGCTGCGCAGGCTGCAGACGCTGCTCCTCGCCACCCTTCCCGCTGTTGCGCTGATCCTCGCCTTGATTGGCGCCTACGGCGTCATCCGTCAGTCCGTCGCGGCGCGCACACAGGAAATCGGCATTCGCATGGCGCTCGGCGCCAGCACCTCGACGGTGTTGTGGATGGTGTTGACCGGCGGACTAGGCCCCGCCATTGCCGGACTTGTCCTCGGACTGGGTGCTGCTGCTCGTCGTGACGACCATCGCATGTCTCGCCCCCCGCACGACGCGCGGCCCGGTTCGATCCCGTGACGGCGCTCCGTCAGGACTGACGCGGGGCGCGCCGCGCGCGCTATCATGCCTTCGCAGTGCCAGTCGTCGTCCAGAAGTACGGCGGAACCAGCGTCGCCGACGTTTCGCGCCTCCGCACGGTAGCCGAACGCATCATGCGGACGAAGGCGTCCGGCTATGACGTCGCCGTCGTCGTCTCCGCGATGGGTGATACGACGGACGAGCTGCTCGCGATGGCGAGGCGGGTGTCGGCCAATCCCGATCGCCGCGAGCTCGACATGCTTCTGTCTGCCGGCGAGCGCATCTCGATGGCGCTCCTCTCGATGGCGATCCGCGAGCTCGGAGGCGACGCCATCAGCTTTACCGGCAGCCAGTCAGGCATCATCACGAACGATCGGCATGTGGATGCGCGGATCGTCGAAGTCCGCCCCTTCCGTGTGCAGGACGAGCTCGCGCGCGGCCGCGTCGTCGTCATCGCGGGCTATCAGGGCGTGTCGTATCGCCGCGAGGTGACGACGCTCGGCCGGGGTGGGAGCGACACGACCGCGGTGGCGATGGCGGCAGCGCTCGGCGCAGAGTGGTGCGAGATCTGCTCGGACGTCGACGGCGTGTACACGGCGGACCCGCGCGTGGTGCCGGAGGCGCGGCGCATCGACGCGCTCACCTACGAGGAGACGCAGGAGCTCGCGGAAGCGGGCGCGAAGGTATTGAACGCGCAAGCCGTCGAGTTCGCGAAAGACAAAGGCATCGCGATCTACGCGCGCGGGACCGCCTCTCCCCTGCCGGGTACCGATCCGTCGGCCGACGGCACCGTCGTACGCCGCAATGCTCCACGCATGCCGGGGGCCGTCGCTGGCGTCGCGAGCGAACGCGACCTGCTGGTACTCCAGGCCGGCGGTGACGCGGCGGCGCTCCTCGCCGTCCTGGACGGCTGCGGCGTCAGCGGGAAGCAACTGCACGTCGCAACGCTCGGTGGCAGCGCCGACGGCACGACGCTCGTCGTGTCGCGGGAGAACCTGCATAACGAGGATCGATTGCGGCGCGAGCTCGCCGCGGCATTCGGCGGCGCGGCGCGACTCGTCGACGGGCTCGGCGCCGTCAGCGTCGTGGGCGCAGGAATCAACGCGACGTATGAGAACGTGCGCCGTGGATCGGGATGCCTGAAAGAGGCCGACATCGAGACCTTCGGCCTCGCGACGTCCTCTTTTCGCGCGACGTGGCTTGTCCGGAGGGACAACCTGGACGACGCGGTCCGGCGTCTGCACCGGACCTTCATCGAGATCAGTCCCCCCTGAGCGCGTCGATTGGAGCGATGCGCGCGGCCCTCAGTGCGGGCCCCGCGACGGCGATCGTGGAGATGATCGCGAGTGTCGCCGCGGCAACGGCGAGCGCGGTCAGATCGATACCCGCTTCGACAACAACGCCGCTCAGCGCGCGATCCACCGCGGCGGTCAGGGCGATGCCGAGCAGCAGACCGCCGGCGAGCAGTCGGCCCGCGCCTGTCATGACGAGCTGGAAGAGCTCTCGGGGCGTGGCGCCGATTGCGAGGCGCACCGCCATCTCGCGAGCGCGCTCGGACACGAGAAGCATGAAAAGGCTGTACAGCCCGATGGCTGCCAGCGCGATCGCAGCACCGGCGAAGAGGGTCAGCATCGCGGCATCGAGCCTCGGCCGATCGAGCGCCGCGTCGAGAACGTCCTGCACGGGCCTGACGCCGAAGATCGCACGGCCCGGATCGAGCTCGCGTACGATGCGACGGAGATCCGTCGCCAGCGCGCGGACATCCGAGGTGCGGACGACGTACTCAGGATCGGGCCAGCCGCCCGCAACGAGGCACGCGTAGAGGTACGGCGCGGGCGTCGTCGCGTGGCCATCCTCTGCCATGTTGCCCACGACGCCGACGATTCTCATGGGGCTGCCCGGCGTGTCGGCGATCCGCACGGAGCGCCCGACGAGATTCTGGCCTGGCGCATGGACGTCGACGAACCGCTTGCTGACCAGCGCCGTTCGAGGCGCCTTCAAGTCGGTCGTGATCGGCGGACACCATGACCCCGCCACGAGCGGCGCGCGCAGCGCTCGAAGGTAGCCGCCGGTAACGCTCCGGGTTCCGACGGTCATCGAGCCGTCCGCGTTCGGGCCGTTCAACCCCTCCACGTTGACCTGATAGCGCAGCGTTGCCCCGGTTGCGGGCAGAAAGTTCGTCATCCCGGCCGCCTGCACGTGGGGCAGCTGCTCCAGGCTGGCGAGCAGCTGCTGCTGGAGCTGACCGATGCGGACGCGGTCTTCATCCCAGCGCGCCGCGACGTGAAACGTCATCGTGTTCGACGCATCGAACCCGGTGTCGACGCGGGTCAGGTCGTAGTAGCTGCGGAGGAGGAGCGTCGCCGAACCCACGAGCAGGACGCTCAACGCGACCTGACCGACGACGAGCAGCCGCTGGAGACGATGGCCTCCACCGGCCACGGCGCGGCTGGAGCCGGCGAGTGCGCCCATAAGGTGCGCGCGGGTGCCGGCAAGCGCGGGAACCAGGCTGAACACGCAGGCGGCCAGCAGGCTCGTACCGGCGACGAACCCGAGCGCGCGCCAGTCGAGGCTCAGCTCGTTGATGCGGGGCGTCCTCGACAGCAGCGCCGGCATCGCGCTGACGAGCCCCCAGGCCAGGCCGGCGCCTGCTGCTCCACCCGCGAGCGCAAGGATCAGCCCTTCACGAACCACCGTTCCAATCACGCGTGGTCGCGATGCGCCCAGCGCTGCACGGATCGCCAGCTCGCGGCTTCGGCGATGGAGCTGCACGAGCATCAGGCCGGCGGTATTCGCGATCGCAATCGTCCAGAGCAGCGCGACAGCACCGAAAACGAGCAGCAGGCCGCGGCGGGAGTCGCCGACGCGGAACTCCTTCAGCGAACGAACCTCGGCGGACCAGCCGGCATCGGTCGCCGGAAACTCTCCGGCGAGCGCAGCCTGAACGGAGGCCAGATCGCGGGCGCCTTCGTGGATCGTCACGTTCGAACGCAGCCGTCCGACGCCGTTCAGGAACCGCGCGTCGCGAAGCTGCGTGAAGAAGGGCATCAGGTGCGCGGGGAGCCATATGTCGGTCGCGTCGCCGGCAAACGCCGCCGGCATCACGCCGACGATCTGATAGGACCTGCCGCCGATCGTAAGCGCGCGCCCGACGGCCGCCGGGTCGCGGTTGAAGCGCCGCGTCCAGAAGCGCTCGCTGAGGACCACGGCGCCAGGTCCGTTCGAGCGCTCCTCCTCTTCAGTGAACGTTCGCCCGGCGAGCCGCGGCATCGCGTAGACGGCGAAGAATCGAGGCGCCACCCTGCGGCCCTGGAGGCGCTCCGGTTCCGCACCGATCGTGTCCGTGACGTTCTCGGAGTAGCTGCCGGAGATCGCCGCGAAGCTCCGGTTCAGCCGGTGCCAGTCTTCGAGCCGGGCCGGCGCCACCAGGCTGGTGCGTTCCTTCGACGCCGGGCTTGCCTCGTAAACGGTGACCAGACGATCGGCGTCGGGGTACGGCAGCGGTTTGATGAGCACCGTGTCCACAAGCGAGAAGACCGCGGCGGTGACTCCGGTGCCAAAGCCAAGCGTGAGCACGACGGCCGCGAAGAATCCGCGTCGCCGCCCCAGAGATCGCCACGCCTGCCGCCAGGCTGACACGTCGACCTTGAACATGGTCTGGTTAGACGCGGCAGCGCCCCCGCGGTTAGTCGAGCTCTACCTGAGAATGCTGCGCGGCCAGTTGACGACGAGCGTGATCGCGGGCGGCGTGGCCTCTTCGACAAACGTATTCATCAGAAACCGTTGACCGTCGGCAGTGACGTCGTACGAGTACGCGTCGAGCCGGACGATCGGACGCATGCGCACCTTGAAGAGCGGCCGGCCCGCGCCGACCACGAAAGATGACCCGGCGGCGTTGACGGATACGGCCATCAGGGTCCCGTCTCGCGCGACGTAGAAGATTTCCCGTCCATCGCGGCGCCATCGCGGCCAGCCGCCGCCTGCAGACGATACGAGCCACTTGTCGCCCGGACCAGGGAACGGCCGGACGTACACCTCCTGCCGGCCCGATTCGTTCGACATGTACGCCATCCATCGGCCATCGGGCGAGAACTGACCCTGAGATTCGACGAAGGTCGTGTCAACGAAGGGATATGGCTTGCGATCTCCAGAGAGCGGCAGGACCCAGAGATCGCTCCGGACGATGATGCCGCCTCCGCCGATGTAGGTGATGAAGCGGCCGTCCGCCGACCAGTGCGAGGCGAACTTCCCCAGCGGGTCCTGCAACAACAGCTTTTCGGCGTCGCCGCCTCTCGCGGGCTTCTCGTACAGATTGATGGCCCCCTGGCGGCGTGAGCTGAACACCAGGCGATCACCGGCGGGTCGTGCCCAGATGGGCGCGAAGTCGTCGCCGCGATCGAACGTGAATCGTTCGCGCGTGCCGCGCGCGATGTCGTACAACCAGACGTCGCGGGACCCGAGCGACGGATCCAGGATGCTCACGGCCGCACGGGAATCGTCCGGCGACAGCGACACGTCCGCGTAGTCCGCCTCGTCTCCCAGTGCCGCCGTTCTCGCGCCGGAGCGATCGAACCAGGCGAGCTGGGAGCGGACCGCGAATCCCGTCTGGTACACAAGCAGGCCGGTATCCGATACGCTGAACGCGCCGGCTACCCCGGTCGAGCCGGCGCCCGCGATCTGGACCTCTTCGACCAGCGGCACCGGCAGGCCCCGCAGCTCGAGACGCTCGGCGTCGAACGCGTGCGCCACGAGCGTCCCCTCGCGAAGGTAGATGATGTGCCCGTTCGCGTATTTGGCGTTCGATCCTCCCGCGACGAGCTCCCTGGATGGCTCGTCGGCATCGAGCGAGCCGATATTGATCGCGCGCGGATCCGTCATGCCGCGCTGCTTGCTCCCGACGACGAAGTAGAGGAAGTGGCGGCCATCCGGCAGAAACGATGGATACCAGTGCTGGGCGTCGCCCGCCGCGACGTCAAGCGTCGTGACCGGCGTCGGCGTGCCGCCACCAGATGACACGCGAAACAAGGGAGACGCACCCTTGGGCGTGAACAGAATCACGTTGTCCCTGTTCCATGCGCCTGGAGCGGCGATGTCGGCGTCGCAGATCGTCACCGGCGGCCCGCCGGACACGTCTATCTTTTTCAGCTTGTTCTGCGCCACGAAGGCGATGAAACGCGAGTCGGGGGACCAGAACGGAAACGTCGCGTCTTCGCTGCCGGCGAGCGGCTGGGCAACGCTCGTATCGAGCGGGCGGAGCCAGAGCATGGTGCGGCCGGACAGGTCGGTGGCCACCACCGCGAGCCGGCGTCCGTCGGGCGACAGCGCGAAGCGCCCTGCGGGGCTCGCGAGCGATGTGCGCAATTCATCCTGGAGAACGATCGACGTGTTGTAGGTCGCGATCTCGGCTTCGTCGACGGATCGCGCTCCACGTCCGAGCGCGAGGACCGCGACGAGACCAGCAAAGGACACACCGGCCGCGATCCATGCAATCTTTTCGTGCGTCCGGTTCGCCGTCGACGCCCTGGTCGCGTCAATCGTCGGCGCGCTTCGCACGGCGGTCGATCGGGTCCGGCCGGCGTCGCTCAGCTCGTCGTCCAGCTCGATGCGGGCGTCCGCAATGTCGTGAAGACGCCGTTTGAGATCCTTCTCGAGGCACCGGCGCACGAGCCATGAAACGCGCGGCGGCAAATCTGGCGGCAGCGCCGTCCAGTCGGGCTCGTCGCCGATGATGCCCGCAACGGTTTCGGAGATCGTCTGTCCGGGAAAGGGCCGTCGGCCGGCCAGCATTTCGTAGAGCACGCAGCCGAACGACCAGATGTCGGTGCGCTTGTCGACCGTCTGCCCTCTCGCCTGTTCGGGGCTCATGTAGGCCGCGGTGCCCAGAACAACGCCCACGCGTGTTCCGTCCGAGGTGAGCGTGGGCGACTGCGAGAGGCTCGATTCGACCTTTGGCTCTAACGCCTTTGCAAGGCCGAAATCGAGCAGCTTGACCGCGCCGTCGCCCGACGCGAGCTTGACGTTCGCCGGCTTCAGGTCTCGATGAATGATGCCCTTCTCGTGCGCGGCCTCGAGCGCCGCGGCGATCTGCCGGGCGATCGTGATCGATTCTCTGGCTGTGAGCGCGCCCTCGCGCAGGCGATCGGCCAGTGTCGGTCCCTCGACGAGCTCGAGCACGAGCGCGCCGACGCCGTCCGCCTCCTCGAACCCATGGATCGCCGCGATGTGAGGATGGTTGAGCGCGGCAAGGACGCGCGCCTCCCGCTCGAAGCGCGAGCGGCGATCGGGATCTTCCGAGAAGGTGCGCGGCAGGACCTTGATGGCGACGTCGCGGCCCAGCCTGCTGTCGCGCGCGCGATACACCTCACCCATGCCGCCGGCGCCGATTGGCGCCAGAATCTCGTACGGTCCCAGACGACTGCCGATTTCCATACTGTCAGCGCGGCTAGCCGGGCGTGGAAATTATAGCCAAGCGCCTGCTGGACCGGTCGATCCCTGTATCCTGAATTCATGAACGGCGTCGTCTCTCTGACGCTCGCAGTCGCGTGCGTCGCTGTTGTGGTCCAACCGGCGCGGCGCCTGGAAACTCGTGGCGAGCCCGTGATCGGGCTGCTCACTCTCCCGGAGGTATTCGGATCCGGACCATGTGACCGGTTCAAGCCGAAAGAGATCAATCTGTACGAGACACCGGACGAATCGAAGCCCGTCGGGACCATCCGCGTCGACAAGTACTGGAGGTTTCTGGACGAGGCCAGCTGCGAGGGCCTGGAAGTGCGCGTGCATCGGCCGAAAGGTGGCGGCGTGAGCGAACTGCCGTACGAGGAACACGAGTACGAGGATCCCGCCGCGATCGTTCTGCAGCAGCGCGATCGCTGGTTCCGAGTACGTCTGAGCGACGGCTCGGCCTGGCTGCGCGCCTCCGACAGCGCCGAGTACCTTCCACTGTCCGAGCTGCTGCAAAGGGAGATGGCGCACCTGACCGACTCATGGGATGGCGTGCTGTTCGCCGAGGCGAACGGTTCGACTCGCGTTTCCGTCCCTCGCGATCCGCGAAGACGAATGGTCGGTTACCTCGTCACCGATCAGGAAAAAGCGGAGCCGCCGACGTGGATCTCGATCTTCAAGGAGCCCGGCGACGCCGCGTCGATCGGGCGCTTTCAGATCAATCACTCCGGCAGCGCCGTCGAAATCGCGGATCGCTCACCTTGGAAAGTACTGATCTTCGATCGGCGTCCCGGTTGGTACCAGGTCGCGCTGCGACGCGACGGCTGGTGGAACGCCGAACGCGCCTGGATCCAAGAGGGGCTTGCCTGGCAGTTCCGCGAACTGAAGGACGACGTCGAGCGCGAAAGACTGGCGGAAGAGGCCTGGGGACGCGAGCAGTTATCGGCGCGCGTCGCGAGCTACAAGGAAGTCAACGGCCGCCTGTGGCTCGACGTCGAGCTCTGGAGCCACTCGATCTGCGAGCGCGTCGGAGAGGAGCCGGCATTCAAGGCGCGAGGCTGGATGCCGGCTCACGCGGCGTCCGGTGAGCCGGCCATCTGGTTCTCCGCGCGCGGGTGCTGAAAAAAAGGGGACAGTCACCTTTTTACATTTCTTGTAAAAAGGTGACTGTCCCCTTTTTTTTACTCGTACCGCAGCGCGAGAATCGGATCGATGCGGCTGGCCCGGTGCGCCGGGATCAATCCGGCCAGGACCGACACGACCGTCAGCACCGCCATCGTCGAACCGGCAATCCAGGGATCGTTCGGCTCGATGCCGTAGAGCACTCCGGAAACGTATCGCCCCAGCGCCCAGGCGGCCGGTATGCCGACGGCGAGCCCGATCGCCAGGAGCGCAACGACTTCCCGCATGACCATCCAGATCACGCCGCGCGGCTGCGCGCCGAGGGCGAGGCGGATGCCGAGTTCCTTCCTGCGTCGCGCGACGACGAACGCCATGACGCCGTAGAGCCCGATCGACGCCAGAAGCGTGGCAAGGAGCCCGAAGCCGGCAGACAGAAGGGCAACGAGACGATCGGTGAGGAGCGTCTCGTCGAGCTGCCGCTCGAGCGTCTTCATCTGGTAGACCGGCAACGACGCGTCGATCTGCTTCACCTCGTTGCGGAGCATGTTGTAGGCCGAGGACGAAGCGATCGACGTGCGGACGTAGAACACACCGCCGCCGTTCCCCGACTTCGGTATGAATACCTGCCGCCGCACGCCTTCACGCGGGCCTTCGTAGAGTGAGTTCGCGACGACGCCGATGATTTCGATCGAGAGCTTCATGTCGGGACCGCCGCCAAATCCAAGGCGCCTGCCGATGGCGCTCTTGCCCTTGAAGAAATGCTCCGCGAAGCGGCGGTTCACGATCGCCACGGTGGCATCCTCCTTGACGTCCGACTGCCTGAAGTCGCGCCCTTCGAGGAAGGGAATGCGCATCGCCTCGAAGTAGCCGGGCGACAGCGCATTCATGAACGCCTGCATGTCCTCGCCGTCGGCCGCGCGATGCCCTTCGACCGACATGTAACTGTCCCATTCGTCGCCGCTCAGGATCGGAACGGCCGCGAACGCTGCTGACTTCACGCCCGGCGCCGACCGGATCCGCTCGAGCAGGTCCCGATAGAAGATGACCGCGCGCTCCTCGCCGTAGCCACTCAAATCCGGCGACACCTGGAAGGTCACCAGGTTGTCGAGCGCCACGCCGGTGTCGGTCGTCTGGAGGTTCTGAAGGCTCCGGACGAAGAGCCCGGCGCCGAAAAGGAGGAGGAAGCTCAGCGCGACCTGCGCCGCCACGAGCCCCTTGCGGAGGAACAGTGATCCGCCGCCGCTGGCAATCGAGCCGATCGTGTCCTTCAGCGTCGACCAGGGATCGGGCCGGCTCGCGCGCAGCGCCGGGAGCAGACCGAAGACGATCCCTGTCGCGAAGGTGAGGGTGAGCGTGAAGCCCAGGATCCTGGCGTCCGGATGCGGAGCAATGAGGAGCGGCGATCCTTCAACGGGAATCAGCGCGATGAGGCCGCGCGTCAGGACGAAGGCCAGCGCGAGGCCGGCAGCGCCGCCAAGAAACGACAACAGCAGGCTCTCGACGAGGAGCTGCCTGACCAGGCGCGCGCGCGAGGCGCCGAGCGACAGCCGAACGGCGATCTCCTTCTGCCGCATGAAGCCGCGCGCAATGAGGAGGTTCGCGACGTTGGCGCACGCGATGAGGAGCACGAGACCGACCATGCACATCAGGACGATGAGCGCGGTCGAGAACTCGTTCCTGATGCTCGAGTAGCCCATCGCGGCGCGGTCGACAAGGAGCTTTCCTTCCATGAATCGCTTCCGGGAGTACTCGGACCAGTCCTTTGCCGCGGGCAGCGTCATCTCGTACGCGCGAATCTGGGTGAAGAGTCCCTGCATGGGCGCGCGCGACGACTCCAGCGTGTAGCCTGGCTTGAGCCGCCCGAACACCTGCACCCAGCGCGCACGGCGATCGTCCATGAAGACCCAGGTCCAGTCGGGAACCATCACGGGCTTCATCTGCACCGGCACCCGAATCTGCGGCGACTGGGCGGGGTCGAGCCCGGCGAATCCCTGCGCCGAGACGCCGACGATGGTCATGGGCGAGTTGTTGACGAGAATCTTCTTGCCGATGACCGCCGGGTCACGTGCGAAGCGGTTCACCCAGTAGTCGTAGGTCAGGACGACCACGGGGTGGCCCTGGTACATCTGGTCGTCTTCACGCGAGTTGAACACGCGCCCGATCGCCGCCGGCACGCCCAGCATCGTGAAGTAGTTGCCCGAGACCATCTCGGACAGGAGTCGCTCCGTCTGGTTGTCGATGCTGACCGACGCCGGCACCAGCCGCCGACAGAGCACCTCCGAGAAGGGCTCGGCGCGCTTCTGAAAATCCTGATAGATGGGGTACGAGTGCATCCTCGATCCCATGTTGCTGCCCATGTGGTTGCCCTGCTGGTAGAGCATCACGAGCTCATCCGGCGCCCGCACGGGCAGTTTGCGGAGGAGAATCTGATCGATCAGCGTGAAGATCGCGGTGTTGGCCCCAATCCCGAGCGCGAGCGACAGGATCGCGACGCTTGCAAACAGGGGGTTGCGGCGGAGGCCGCGCACGGCAAGGCGAAGGTCGGCCAGTGCTGTCATGCCTGACTTGGACGGCCGGAGACGCGGGACGGTTGCTAACCTCTAGGGCTTCGGGTCGACGTACCCGGTCCACCTCCGGTCGGCATTCGTGCTCCGGCACAGGTGCTTGCCTGCCTCCTGCCGGCAGATCTGCCAGGCCCCGGTCTCGGTCTCGAAGATAGCCTCGCTTCCCCTCTCGTCGAGCATCACGAACAGCGAGCGCTCGTCCGGGCGGACGTAGGCCATCTCCTTCCGCCACCAGATGGACGAGACGCTATGGGCGAACGCGTCAATCTCGCTCTTCGAAAACAGGTCGACCAGCCCGTACGCACGAATGAGGTCGCCCTGCGGGGAGTAGAACGCGGCAACCTTGCCGTAGCCCATGTTGTGCCAGTTGTCGAGCGTAGCGAGGTAGCCGCGGTCGGTGACGAAGAAGTCGACGGGCGCCACCGGGTTCAGCAGGACCCGTTCGTTCGTCAGCGCGTACGACCGATCCGGACGGCGGCGGTAGAATTCCGCAGTCGCGTACGGGCCCTTCGCCACGCCGGCAAAACCGACCGTGTCCCCAACGCTCTTGCCGGGCGTCACCCTGACGAACGTGTCGCGCGACTTGCTGAAGACTTCCTTGACGGACGCTGCGGCCCACGAGTCCGCGAACGCAGCGCCGGCTGCAAGCAGCAGTGCCATCCCGCAGCAGGTCGATCGCACCGCTCGCATGTCCGTCAACGTTCCAGATCGAATGCGACCATTTCCCTGATGTTTCGCGCGTACAACCGGTCGTCGGCGAACGACAGACCCGTGACCGAGGTCACGTCCGGCGTGAAGATGCGCATCCTGAAGGCTTCAGTGTAACCGGACGGCGACGCGCCGACGACGCGCAGTTCGCCGGAGGTTTGGCCGAGCAGGAAAAGATGTGAACCCATTCCGAGGAGCGATCCTTCTCCCGTCCGCTCGCGCCACCGCACTTCACCAGTCGCCGCATCGAGACACACCAGCTGGGGTCCGGCAAAACCGAAGAGATGTCCGTCGCGGAAGATCGTCGGGCCGTTGAAGGCTCGAAGGCGGGGCGACTGCCAGATCTCCGATGCGGACAGCGCGTCTCCCTTGCGCGCTATCTTGATCAGCTGTGAATGCTCCCAGAACGTCAGCAGGACGCGATCGCCGGGCAGCACGAGCGGACTGTTCGACACCTCGATGGCCGTTCCCGGACCGCTCACGCTCCACAACAGCCGCCCATCCTCCGGCGAGACGGCGAAGATTCGATCGCTGGAAGCCGTGAGGATCTGGCGAGTGCCGGCGATCGTCGCGGCGACCGCCGACGAATAGCTCGTGCTCTTCGTGTGAGGCGCGCTCCAGACGAGGCGGCCGGAGGCGCGGTCGAACGCCAGCAGCCCGCGGCCCGACTCTCCTCCCGCCGGCAGGACCACGAGCCCGGCCTCGACGAGCGGGCTCGCGGCAAAGCCCCACCGCGGCATGGTTGCCCCGAGCGACGCGGCGAGATCGTGGCGCCACCGCTCTTTCCCCGTCTTCATGTCGAGCGCCACCAGTTGTCCGTGTGGACCTGCCGCGAAGACGTCGTCGCCAGCCAGGGTCGGCGTCGCAATCGGACCGTCGTGCGATCCGCCGTGACCGCGATAGGTCGGGCCGACGCGCGCGCTCCAGATCTCTTTCCCGCTTGCAGCATCGAACGCCACGACGAAGTCGTCGCCGTCGCGCATCTCCATCGTGACGGCGCGTCCGTTCGCGATCGCGATCTCCGAATAGCCGCCAGCCGTCGTTCGGCGCCAGAGCTCCTTCGCGGTGCGCGGAGGCGACGCCGATGCCGCCGGCGACTCGCCGTTGCGGGTCGGACCCCAGAGACCCGGCCAGTTCTCCGCCGGACGTGCCTGCGGACGTCCACCGGCCGACAGCGCCAGCGCGATCGCGAGTGCCGCGATCACCCGGCTTCGGTGGTTGTAGGACATGCGATCAGGGTAGAGCTAGAGTTCCGGCGTGTTCAAGATCGTTGGGACGAATGCTGTGACGACTGCAACAAACTCCGTCGTCCTTCGTAAGTCACGTAAGATGACGCCCATTTCCAGACCGTTGCTCGTTGTTCTGCTCTCCACGATGTCTGTCATTCCCGGACTCAGCCAAACGCGTGAGAGTGCGCCGGGTGATGTGCTGTTTCGCAAACTGGCGTCGCTCGACGGCGCACTGTTCGACGCCTATAACACATGCGATCTCGAGAAGTTCGGATCGTTCTTCGCAGACGACGTCGAGTTCTATCACGACAAGACGGGCATGACGCGGGGGCGCCAGGCCCTCGTCGACGCCGTCAAGGCGAACATCTGCGGCAAGACGCGGCGCGATCTCGTCCCCGGCACGCTGGAAGTCCATCCGATGGACAACTTCGGCGCGGTGCAGATTGGATCGCACCGCTTCTGCGACGTGACGTCGAAGTCGTGCGACGGCTCAACGGGCGGCGTCGCGAAGTTCATCCACCTGTGGCACGAGGACAAGGGCGACTGGAAGATCACCCGCGTCATCAGCTACGACCACGCGCCGGCCGGGAAATAGTCGGCTCACTGCGCGCCTACCCTTGAGGGCGCGGTAGTCGGCTCTCGCCGACCACCTCGCCCTCAGGCTTCAGCGCGAGGCGGGCTGCGGGTGGCGGGGACGTCGAAGCAAGCCGGATTGGCGTCAGCGCCAAAATTGCGCCGAGCGAGTCTTCCGCGGCGGTCTGCCGCAAAAGGGGCGTCCGGCGTCACGCGGGTGTAGGTGTCACCCGTTCAGAAAGCGGGGCTGTTGCTATAACCGGGACCGCCGCGTGGCGACAGGGTACCGAGCGGAGGTGCAATTTTCCGGCTTGCGGAGCGTGTCGGCCCCGCCACGCGCGGCCCGCCTCGCGCTGTTCTACTTCTTCTGCACGATCTGAATCAGATTCCCGCACGTGTCGTCGAAGGTCGCGATGATCGCCGGGCCGGCCTCGGTCGGCTTGCTCCTGAACTGCACGCCGAGGCCTTCCAGCCGTGCGTGCTCGTTATTGATGTCGTCGACCGCGAAGGTCATCGCCGGTATTCCAGCCTCGTACAACGCGGACTGATAGACCCTGGCGGGTGGAAAGCCCATCGGCTCGAGCAGCAGCTCGACATCGTCGTGCCCCTCGGGCGAGACGACGGTGAGCCAGCTCGCTTCGCCGAGCGCAATGTCCGTTTTCTTCACGAAGCCGAGGACCTCCGTGTAGAACTTCAGAGCCTTGCTCTGGTCTTTTACGAGCACGCTCGTGAGCGTGATCTTCATCTGGGCTCTCCTGACTGGACCGGGCGATGCCCCGGACGCCGGCTGAGGATTGCGGCCGAGACGATCGTCGCAGCGAGACCGACGGGAAAGGACATCCCAAAGGTCAGCGCCGCGTTCGTCGCGGGGTTGTCGTAGAGCTGTTTGAACTGCTGGGCCTGCCTGGCCGTCTCGACGATCTGCTGATCGGTACTGCCGGCCGACCGCGCCCGTTCGACCATGCAGGCAGCGAACTTCTCGCCGAAGTCGGGGACGAAGCCGAAGTACATCACCTGGAACGCGACGACCAGGCAGATGCACGAGATCAACGTAATCAGCACGCCGACGCCGAAGCCCCGGGCGAACGTGATTCCGCCGCCGGTTGTTTCGCGGTACGAGCGGATACCGAAGAACACCAGCAGTGCGGAGAGCACGATCGAGGTGTAGCCGAGGACGTCCGCCGGTTCATGACGGATCGACCTGATGAAGGGAACCGTCGCCGCCATGAGCGCCACGGATACTACGCCCGAAAGGAACCCGAAGCGCAAGATCGTCTTGTTCATGCACGCAGCCTAACCGCGGACACACGACCGGTCGTCATCCTTTCGGATGATTTCGGGGGTGTCGCGCGTGAAATCATGCTTTCGGAGGAGGTCAGGGAATCAGCCGGGAGGCCTTGCCGATCTGCACGGCCTGCGTTCGGCGCTTCGCGCCGAGCTTGTCGAAGAGCCGGCTCGAATGCGTTTTCACCGTGTTTTCGCTGACGTAGAGCCTGTCCGCGATCTCGCGGTTGCTGAGTCCCTCTGCAATGAGCCCGAGGATCTCGAGCTCGCGCGGAGTAATGCCGAGCTCGCTGACACGGGTCCTGTCCGGCTCGAACGAGCCGTCGGTCGTGACCGGAGGCGCGGGCTCTACTCTCTTTTTCTGCCTCAGCGTCAGACCGAGCGAGATCCCGAGCCCCGCGAACAGCACGGCGACGATCCCCGCATAGACCTCGAACGAGTGCTCGATGACGAGAAATCGATACTCGGTGAGCTTGAGAACGGTGATGAGCAGACCGCTGGCGACGCCGTAGACGAGGACGTCGCGCCACGCACGCCGCCGGCGGTCAGCCGGGCCGGTCGGAGCATTCACGTCGTCAGCGCGACGATACCGCCGCTCGCTCGAACCAGTACTTCTGCTGCGCGGTCTCGAAAAGGAGGGCCGGCCGGCCCTCGTTTTCCTGGGGCCAGAACGCGAAGCCGGCAAACGGCGGCGCGGTCAGGATGATCTTGCGCGCGCCCGACTTGTCCTTGTGCTCGCCGACCGGCGCCTTCCATTCGCCGGCATCGAGCACGAAGCCTTCTCCATCGCGCCGGATCGCAATGGGCCCGAGACGCGGATTCCGCCACTCCCCGACGAGCGGCTGGACGAAGGCCGGGTCGGCCGTCATCGTGATCTCCTCGAGCTGCTTCGCGATCGCGACGCCGAGCTGTTTCACGCTGAAGGCGAGATTCGTCTGCGCCTCTTCGTTGGCGTCGAGGAGCAGCTCGACCAGCCGGCGGCGCACCGCGCCCGCGTAGGAATTGGAGGCTGCCGCGTTGGTGAGAAGCACCAGCCCGATGTTGTGCTCGGGGAAGAACGTCGCGTCGGCGGTGAAGCCGAACGTGTTGCCGCCGTGGCCGATGCTCAGGAGCCCGCGGGACTCGTCGATGAAGAGGGCGAGCCCGTAGGACTGCTTCGCGCTGATTTTGACGCGCGGCTTGCGCCGCTCGACGATGTTTGCTTCGCTGACGAGCTGCTTGCCGTCCAGGCTCCCTTTTCCGAGCTCGAGCAGCAGCCACCTCGAGATGTCGCGGACGTTCGACCAGGCGCCGCCGGCCGGCATGACCGAGTCGACTCCCCGTTCGATCTCGGTCGCGATCGGCTCGGCGTCGAACTTCAAGGTGCGGCCATGCGGCCGCGCGTGCTCGCGCGTTCGCGCGACGTCGATGTCGAGTGCCGTTGCGGCCATGCCGACACGACCGAGCACTTCTGCCTTCATCGCGTCGACGTACGCGCGGCGCAGATCCTTCGTGTGCGTCGCCGTCATGGCCGCAACGTAGCCACCCGAGGCCACCATCAGATTGCTGTACTGAAACGTCTCACCGAAGCCGGTCGTCGGCTTCATGGCGCGCAGGAGCTCGATTCGCGAGTCGGGCGTCGACTTGTCCCACTCGAAGATGAACTCCATGTCCCACCGCGGGAGTCCGGTGCAGGCGCACACCGTGTGCGCCATCGTCACCTTCTTCGTCGCGTCAGGGTCGCCGAGCGCGAACGACGGCATCAGCGTCGTGACGGGTGTGTCCCAGGCGAAGGTCTTTCGATCGACGAGGCTCGCCATCATCAGCGACGTCAGCGGCTTCGTCATCGAGCCGATCATGAACAGCGTCTCGGGCGTCACCGGTTCGGTCTTCCCCAGCTCGCGAACGCCGAGACCGCGCTCGAGCACGATCTTGCCGTCCTGCACGACGGCCAGCGCGACGCCGGGAATCTTCGTCAGCTTGCGAGCTTCCTCGGCAAACGCGATCAGCTTGTCGGCGCGTGCCGCGTCAAGCTGGTGAGCGCGGCGTCCGGACAGATTCTCCTCGGCGCGTCCGGCGACTTCGAGGCTGCCGATGGCTGTGTTGAGCTGTGCGCCCCGGCGTTGCGCAGCCGCCGCGGCGCCGTCAACCAGCGTGACGTAGTACGTGCTGCCCTTCCGCCGGGCCGCGCCGCCGACGACCCGCCGCTCCTCGGCGCCGGTCTCGTACGAGATTTGCGCGATCTCGTCCCATCCATCGGTCGGCGGCGGCTTCGTCGTCAGGCGCACGGCGCGCGCGAAGTCCGGCTTCCACCGTTTCCACGCCTGCGCGATCGCTTCCTCGGCGCTCGGCGCCGACAGCTCCACGAATGCGGCGGAGAGCTCCCGCTGAGGCTCTTCGATGACGATGAGCGCTCCCGTGCGCGCGAGGCGCCAGCCTTTACTGACCGTGAACGTCGCGCCCGAATCGGTCGTCACCTTCGTGTCTTCGGCGAGCTCCTTGAACTCGAGCGCCGGCTGCGGAACCGGGCCCGGTGCCGGTTGAGTCTGACGGGCAACCGCGCCCTGAGCGCTGAGAAGGGCGATCCAGACGACGGAAATGAGTAGCTTCATGGCGTGCTTCTTCCTATCGATGTCTGCGACGAGCGGCAACGCGTATGGTAGCAGCGGTGCGCGCTCCCTGTTAACGATTACGCGCGCCCCCGCAGGCGCCGCAGGCGCTCCATGGGACGTTTCAGGGATCGGCCGCGGCGGCGCATCTCCGACCACAAGTCGTCGACCGCCTCGACGCGGCGCGCCATTGTCCGCAGCGTGAACGTGCGGGGACCGACTTCGCCGCGCTCGACTTCCTGCCACGTACACGGCGCCGACACGGGCGCGCCGGACTTCGCGCGCACGGCGTATGGTGCCGCGAACGTCGCGCTATAGCCGTTGCGGCCCGTGTCGACGTAGATGCGTCCTGCCCGGTCCGCCTTGCTGAACTCCTGCGTGAGCGTGTCGGGGTGATGTGCGACGAGCACGGCGCCCACGCCATGCGCGAACCGTTCGACCTCGTCGAACCGGGACTTGGCATCGAGAGGAGCGACGATGTGAAAGCCTTTCGAGCCGGTCGTCTTGATCCAGCTCGAAAGACCGAGCTCTTCGAGCAGATCGCGAAGTGCCAGCGCCGCCGCACGAAGAACGTCCGGCTCGTCGTCTCGCGAGGGATCCAGGTCGAAGACGCAGATGTCGGGGTGGTACGTTTTGGGCGCGCGAGAGGTCCAGACGTGCGGCGTGATGCAGTTCTGGTTGACGATCCAGAGAAGCGACTTCGTGTCGGTCACGATTGGATGATGGACCACGCCATCCTTCTTCGGCACTTCGACGCGCTTCAGCCATGGCGGGAAGCCCTTCGAGACATCCTTGTGGAAGAAGCCTTTCTGACCGATGCCGTTCGGATAGCGCTCCATCGTGATCGGGCGCGCACGGATGTGCGGCACCATGCGCGGGGCGATCGCCTCGTAGTACGACGCCAGCTCACCCTTGGTGATGCCGGCATCCGGGAAGAGCACCTTCTCGGGGTGGGTGATCACGGCCGGACGCGCAACAGCCGCGGGTGACGAAGCTTCCCGTGCACCGTCCATTCGATGAACGCCACCTCGACGACGATTTCCGGCCTGACCCAGTGCGCGCGGAGCCGCGGCAGGCCGACGGCGTTCGTGAACGGCGGGACCGGGACCTCGGTTGCGTCCAGCCGCGCTCGCAGGTCGAGCAGCAGCTTCGTGTCGAATCCGGTCCCGACCTTTCCGGCAAAGACGAAGTCGCCGCTGACGTCATGGCCGACGAGCAGCGCACCGAGACCGACGCGGCTGCCCTGCGGATCCGTGAAGCCGCCGACGACGAAATTCTGCCTGACTTCGCACTTCATTTTCAGCCAGTGCGGCGACCGCCGATGCTCGTACGTCGAGTCCCGCCGCTTTGCGATCACGCCTTCCCAGCCCTCGGCGGACGCGCGCTCCCACGGCTGGGGATCGTTCATCGCCGCGACGCGCCGCAGCGGAGGACGCAGTGGAAGGCCGCTCAGCAGCGCCCGCCGCTCGTCGAGCGGCAGAGCCCTCACGTCGCGGCCGTCGAGCCACATCACGTCGAATACGTGGTACGCCACTTTCGCGGATCCCCACGTGACTTCACCGTCGAGGATCGCATCGCTGACTGTCAGCTTCGCGATCGCCTCGGCGATGGACGGAAGCTGCTGCGGCAGGCGGTTGCGCGAGAACAGCTGGACGTCGGCGCCCCGCTTGAATGCGATGAGACGAATGCCGTCGAACTTGCGCTCGAAGACCCATTCCGGTCCCGTGAACCGCTCCTGTGTGAGGGTTGCCGCCATTGGCTCGAGCCAGTCGGGGAAGGTAGTCGTCACGTGGGCGCCGTGTCATGATGTCGCCAATCCGTATGACTGCCAAATCCAGCCGCGTGGTCGTCCTGACCCTCCTGCTGTGCTCGTTAGGGCTGCTGCTGCCGGGACTCTTGGCGCCCGTCCTTACGATCCGCGGCGTCCTCACCCGCGAGGGCATCGCCAGGGTGGCGCCGCTGATGCTCGAGCGGGGTCTGGGCGACGATACGGTCGCCGTGCTCAAGACGATGATGAATCCGTCGGTCGTCGCATTTATCGAAGCGACCGGTGGCGACGTGCGCAAGATCGTCGTCGGCAAGCTCGGGCCGCAGATCTCGGCGTCGCTGCAGAAGAACATGGCCGACGTGGAGGTCTACGAACAGACGCGCAGCATCGTGGGATCGGTGCGAAGGCTCTACGAGGTCGGCAGCCCGGTGCCCGCGACGCTCATCCTGCTGTTCAGCGTCATCGTGCCGTTCGGCAAGGGGCTGCTCGTCGCGTGGGCGATGTTCATGAGGAACCAGAACCGCCAGCGGCGCACGCTGGCGTTCGTCGAGGCGATCGCCAAGTGGTCGATGGCCGACGTCTTCGTCGTCGCGCTGTTCATCGCGTATCTCGCCGCGCAGGCGAGCGCCACGCCGACGACCGGGCCGAACGCCGAGCCGCCGATGATCGCGTTCACCGCCCGCTTCGGCGCCGGGTTCTACTGGTTCGCCGCATACTGCCTGTTCTCGCTCGCCACTCAGCAGTTCACGTTCCGCGTGGCGGCGAAGGCTCAGAGCGCGTCCGCAGACGAGGCCGCCCGGCGATATACACTGGAAGGCTCGTAGCGTGACGCCGGACTCAACAAACGCGCTGTCGTGCCACGGTCTCGTCAAGCGATACGGTGACGTCGTCGCCGTCGACGGTCTCGATCTCGAGGTGCGTTCCGGCGAGTGCTTCGGTTTGCTCGGGCCGAACGGCGCGGGAAAGACGACCACCGTCGAGATCTTCGAGGGCCTGCGCGAACCAGACGGCGGTGAGGTCGTGGTGCTTGGCGATCGCTGGCAGGGCAACGGGATCTCGCTGCGCTCGCGCCTCGGCATCCAGCTCCAGGAGACGAAGTTCCCGGAGAAGCTGCGCGTGGACGAAGTCGTGGCGCTCTTCCGCAGCTTCTATCGGCGCGGCCGCGAGGTGGGCGACGTGCTCGCGCTCGTGGGACTCGAAGAAAAGGCGGCCGCGCACGTCCGCACGCTGTCCGGCGGTCAGAAGCAACGGCTCTCTCTGGGGTGCGCGCTCGTCGGCGATCCGGAGCTGCTGTTCCTCGACGAGCCGACGACCGGCCTGGACCCGCAGTCGCGACGGCAGACGTGGGAGATCGTCGAAGGCTACAAGGCAAATGGCCGGACCGTGCTGCTCACGACGCATTACATGGAGGAGGCCGCGCGGCTCTGCGATCGCGTCGCCATCATCGACCACGGCAAGGTCATCAAGCTCGGCACGCCTCGCGAGCTGATCGCATCGCTCGGCGCCGAGCACGTCGTCGAGTTTGCCGTCGCGGAAACGGCGGAGGCGGCCGTCACCACGGAGATACTTAAGGCGTTGCCAACGGTCCAGGGCGTTGAACGAGACGGCGCGAGCTGGTGCCTGCGGGTCGGCGAGGTGCATCGCGCGGTGCCCGCGCTGCTCGCCGCGCTGTCGGAGCGTCACGTCGAGCCGACGGCGCTCACGACGCACCATGCCACGCTGGAAGATGTGTTCATGTCGTTGACGGGACGGAGGCTGCGTGACGGCTGAGGCCAGGGCACCGTATCGCGTTCAAAGCCCGATCGTCGAGCTGACGAAGGCGCGCATCCGCGAGCTCGTGCGCGAGCCCGAGGCCGTGTTCTGGGTGTTCATCTTCCCGATCATCCTCGCGGCGATTCTGGGACTTGCCTTCCGCAGCCGGCCGCCAGAGGCGCTGCCCGTCGCCGTCGTCGAGGGACCGCAGGCCGAGGCGCGCCGCGCCGCGCTCGCCGCGGGCGGCGACCTCGCACCCCGTACATATTCGCAGGGCGACGCGATGCAGGCGCTCGTGCGGGGACGCGTGATCCTCGTGATCTCGGCCGACGATCCGCCCGGCTACGCGTACGATCCGACGCAGCCCGAGAGCCGTGCGGCCCGCCTCGCCGTGGATGCCGCGCTGCAGCACGCGGCGGGCCGGGCCGACGCGTTCAAGCCGGGCAAAGTCGAGGTCACCGAGCCTGGGTCGCGCTACGTGGATTTTCTCGTGCCTGGGCTGCTCGGCATGAACCTGATGGGCACGGGCATGTGGGGGATCGGCTTCGCACTCGTCATCGCGCGAAACGGCAACCTGCTCAAGCGTCTGGTCGCCGCCCCGGCGCGGCGCAGCCACATCCTCGGCGCGCAACTCACGTCGCGGCTGATCTTTCTCATCCCCGAGGCGGGCGTGCTGCTCCTCTTCTCGTACTTCGTCCTCGGCGTACCGTTGAGAGGATCGATCTTCCTGCTGATCGGCGTGTCGCTGCTGGGCGCGCTCGCGTTCAGCGGGCTGGGCCTCCTGACGGCCGCCCGTCCAAAGACGATCGAAGGCGTCTCGGGCATCATGAACCTCGTCATGGTGCCCATGTGGATCTTCTCGGGAATCTTCTTCTCGACCGAACGGTTTCCCGCCGCCATGCAGCCGTTCGTCCAGGCGCTGCCGCTCACCGCGCTGAACGACGCGCTGCGCGGCGTGATGCTCGAGGGAACCGGTCTGACGGCGCTGCTCCCGGAGCTGGCGCTCCTTGCGGCCTGGGGCGCCGTCAGCTTCGCGCTCGCCGTGAAGTTCTTCCGCTGGCAGTGAAGCCGCCCTGAAGGCCTGCGCTACTTCATCCCGGCAAACGCATACAGGAAGTCCACGTACCACTTCTCGATTTGTGCGAGCCCCGCCACTTTCGAGCCGGCGCGCGGCTCGATGACGAGGAACTCGTCCGGCGCGTGGGCGCCGCTGCCGTGGCCCATTCCGCCCATTACCATCGGGAGCTTCACGCGGTCGGTGAAGATGTAGTACGGCGCGCTGCCCGCGAGGCGCGGCGCGACGGTCGGCGTAGCGCCGTACTTGTTGAACACGCCGATCGCCGCGCGGACGAGCGGCGTGTCGACCGAGGTCTGTGCGGGCGGATAGCCCGAGATCTTCCTGACCTTCACGTCGCTGAAACCCTTCGCCGTCAGGTGCTTCTTGATCAGCTCGAGCTGCGCGTCCGGGGTCTGGTTCGGCACCAGGCGCGAGTCGAGGCGGGCGCGCGCCACGTGCGGGAGGATCGTCTTCATCCCCTCGCCGGTGTAGCCCGTCCACATCCCGTTGATGTTGATCGTCGTCGTGAAAAGCAGCCGCGAGAGAAGATCGCGGCCGGAGAGGTTGTCTGTAAAGCGCTCGACGCCCAGACCCTTGCGCATGGCTTCTTCGCGCGCCGGCGTCGAGCTGCGCGCGAGCCCGTTCACCAGGCGCTGCTCCTCTGCAAGCGGCTGCCGGATCGCGTCGTAGTAGCCCGGCACCAGGATCCTGTTGCCGTCGGGGCCCACGAGCGTGGCGAGCGCCTGCGTCAGCCGCCAGGCCGGCGCGTCGACGATCGCCTTGAGCGAGCTGTGGATCTCCGCCCGCGTCGGTCCGCCCTGCAGTCCGCCTGTTGCCTCGAGCTCCATCGAGAGAATGCCTTTCACGCCGAGCGGCAGCGAGGCGGCGCCCGACGCATCCTGGGCATTGAGCGGGAAGAAGACGCCGTCCGATTTCTGCAGCCGCGCCTCGTACTTGTCGATGACCTGCCCGTAGTTCGGCGAACCGAGCTCCTCTTCACCCTCGGCGACGATGAGGAGGTTCACCGGGAGCTTGCCGGCCGTCTTGAGGATCGAGTCGAGCGCGTTCAGGAACGCCCGCTCCGGGCCCTTCTGATTGGTGGCACCTCGCGCCATCAGGACGCGGCCGTGGTCCGTGTCCTTGATCGCGCCCTCAAACGCAGGCACCTGCCAGCCGGTCTCCTCCGGCTGCACGTCGTACATCATGTAGACGACCAGCGTGCGCGGCGCGCCCGCGTCGAAGAAGCCGAAGACGCCTGGGTGCCCGGCTGTGGGAACAATCGCCACTTCCTTGAAGCCGAGCGTGTTGAGATCGTTCGCGAGGAGCTTCGCCATCTCGGCGATGCCGCGGTTCTGCGCGCTGACCGACGGCTGGCGCACCCATCGTTGCAGCTCCTTCACGTGCGCCTGGATGTTGGCGTCGATATGTCCATACACGGCGTCATGCCGTCCCGCGTAGGGCTGGATCGTCGACGCGTCGAACGCCTCGTCGGTCGTGAAGCGGACGGCCGGAGGGCCTGCCTCCTGCGCGCCCGAGACGACGGCCAGCGCGGTGAGCACGGCGATCACCAGCGCAGAGAAACACGCAGCCAAACCTCTCTCACGCATCGACAGCCTCCCTGGAGCAGGCAACAATACTAAATCTGATGGTGAAGTGCGTCGGAATCGGCTGCATGCGCCTCTCCACCGAGCCCGGACGAGGCGACGACCGCGCGATCGCGGTGCTGCACGCCGCGCTCGACGCGGGCGTCAACTTCCTCGATACCGCCGACGCCTACTGCCTGGACGATGGCGAGAGAGGGCACAACGAACGTCTCATCGCACGCGCCCTGGCGACGTGGACGGGCGACCGCTCGTCGATTCGCGTGGCCACCAAGGGCGGGCTCACGCGTCCGGACGGCCGGTGGGCCGCTGACGGACGCGCCCGTCATCTCACGGCCGCCTGCGACGCCAGCCGTCGCGCGCTCGGCGTCGACCGGATCGATCTCTATCAGCTGCACGTGCCCGACCCCGGCACGCCGTTGACGACCAGCGTTCGCGCGCTCGCGGCGCTTCAGCGCGACGGGCTCGTCGAGTCGATCGGGCTCTGCAACGTCACGGTTGGACAGATCGAGGAGGCCCGCGGCGTCGCCGACATCGCCGCCGTGCAGATCGAGCTGAGCATCTGGGACGACGACAACATCCTGAGCGGCGTGGTCCGCTACTGCCGCGACAATCGCATCCCGCTTCTCGCGTACCGGCCGCTCGGCGGCCCGCTGCGGGCGCGCAGAACGCTCACCGACCCGGCTCTGGCGCGAGTGGCGGCCCGCCACGATGCAACGCCTTTCGAGATCGCGCTGGCCTGGGTCCGCAGCCTCGCTGACGACGTCGTCACTCTCCCGGGACCGACGCGGGTCGAGACTGCGCGATCGGTCGCGCGGGCCGCCCGCATCTCCCTTACCGATGAAGATCGCGACGCGCTTGACGATCGAGTCCCGTCCGTGCGGTCGCTCCGTCCGGGCCGACGCGCCGGCGAGCAGCCGGTGGCTGCTCCGTCCGAGGGAGAGGTAGTGCTGATCATGGGGCTTCCCGGCGCCGGCAAGAGCACGATCGCCGGGTCGTTCGTCGCGCGCGGCTACGAGCGGCTCAATCGCGACGATCGCGGCGGATCGCTCGCGGCGCTCCTGCCGGCGATTGCGTCAGGCTCCACGAAGATCGTCGCGGACAACACGTACGTGTCGCGGAAGTCGCGAGCGCCCGCGATCCAGGCGGCGAAGGAACGCGGCCTGTCCGTCCGCTGCATCTGGGCCGACACCAGCATCGAGGACGCCCAGGTGAACGCGGCGTCGCGCATCGTCTCGCGGTACGGGCGGCTGCTGACGCCCGAGGAGATGCGCAGGGCCAGGAAGAAGGATGTGTCGGCGTTCGCGCCCACGGTGCAGTTCCGCTACCAGCGAGAGCTCGAGCCACCTGATCCCTCCGAGGGTTTTTCGCAGATCGACAGGATCGCTTTCGAGCGGAGACCGGAGCCGTCCTTCATTAACCGCGCGGTTCTGGTCTGGTGCGATGGGGTGCTCTGGCGCAGCCGATCGGGCCGGCGGAGTCCTGCGTCAGCCGACGACGTCGAGATCGTCGACGGACGCGCAGACGCGCTGCGCCGCTGGAAAGACGAAGGATGGCTGCTGCTCGGCCTGCTGTGGCAGCCGGACGTCTCGGCCCTCGATTACATGCGGGAAAAGCTGGGGGTCTCCGTCGAGTTCGAGTTCTGCCCGCACGACGCGGGTCCGCCGGTCTGCTGGTGCCGCAAGCCGCTGCCGGGCCTCGGCGTCCTGTTCATTCACCGCCACAAACTCGACGCATCGCGGTGCATTTACGTCGGCGCGGGCCCGCAGGATCCCGGCTTCGGCAGGAAGCTGGGATTTCAGTACCGCGACGCGGCAGACTTCTTCACTTCTTCGCCACCGTAAGCCGACCGAGCGAGCGCGCCTTCCCAATCCGCCGTGCCTCGATCTGGAGGTAATTCTTCTCCCACGTCTTCCCATCGTCAGGCGATCGGTCGCCCGCCCAGGAGAAGCGGTCCGCCTGGATGTCGTAGTAGCGGATCCGCCAGAGTGACGGATTCTGGCTCATCACGCCGAACCGCTGCTCGATGTGCATCTCGTTTCCCACGCGCTTCGCCGTGCCGGCATCCTTCAGGCCGTTGCCCGCATCCATCCCGATGAGCTCCCAGCGATCGAGAACGGCGTTATAAGCACGAATCGTCGTCGTCACGTAGAACGTCTCGCCACCGTCGCCCAGGATGCGGTATTCGTCGAGGAGCTGACCTTCGAGCAGTTGGACGGCGCTCCAGACGCCGTGCCCCTTCCCGTGCTCCTTGTGGACGAACGTGAACTCCCAGTCGCCGAGGAGGTAGTCGAACTCGCCCTTGTGCGCTTCGTACGATGCGTTGATCTCTTCCGGCGATTTTTTCGGAACGCTTTGCGCGGCGAGCGGCACCGTCAGTGCTGCCGCCAGGGCGAGCGCTACGCCGATGCTGCCGCCGAGAGAACGAACGTTGCGCCGCATATCGACCTCCTGGCCCATCGACTCTAGTCCGCTCGCAGCGATTCCATCGGACTGATCCGCGTCGCGCGCTGCGCGGGGAGCCACGCCGCGAGAGACACCGCGCCTGCCAGAACCGGAATGGCGAGCGCGTACGAAAGCGGATCGCCCGGCGTCAGCTCGTAGAGCTGCGACCGCAGCAGCGTCGCGGCAATCGCGGCGCCGGCGAGTCCGAGCACGAGCCCAAGCGCTCCGAGCCGCACGGTCTCGCCCATCACGAGCCCGACGATCTGACGCCGTGTGGCGCCGAGCGCGAGCCGCACGCCGAACTCGCGCCGCCGGAGCGCCGATGCATACGCCGTCACCCCATAGACGCCGATGACCGCGAGCGCGAGCGCAGCGCCCGCAAACGCCGCGGCAAGAATCATCGTGAAGCGCCGCGCCGCCCGCGCAGCGACCACGTAGGCCGAGAGCGGCCGTGGATCGTAGATGGGAAGCGTCGAGTCGAGCCGAGCGAGCGCCCCTCGAACCTGCGGAATGACCGCGTCCGGATTGGACGAGCTCCTGACGACGTAGGCCATCGGGTTGCGCGGCGCCTGCGTGTGCGGATAGTAAATCTGCTCGCCTGTTTCCGCCGCCAGCTGACGGTGGCGCAGATGGCGGACCACACCGACGACGGTCACGAGTACGGACGCGTGACCGTTGGTGTACGGATCGCCGGTGAAGCGCTTGCCGATCGCGCTTTCACCCGGCCACGCATGCCGGGCGAGACGTTCGTCCACGATAGCGACCGGTGTCGACGCCGCGGTGTCGGCCTCGGTGAAGAATCGCCCCTCGATCAAACGAGCACCGACCGCTTCGAAAAAGCCTGGCGTGATCGCTCGCGTGTCGGCAGTTGGCCGCTCGCCCCTGTCAACGCGGCCATCGGGCACGTACGGCGTTCCCCAATTCGGAAGATCGTCGTACGGCAGGTGGCTGATCGCACCGGCGGCGATCACGCCGGGCAGCGCCGCCAGACGGGATCGGAACTGGGCCGAAAACGCGTGGAACGCCTCGCGCTCCTCGAAACGCGGGCCGCTCAGCGACAATCGGAAGGTCACGACGTTGTCCCACGCGAACCCTGGATCGACATTGGCGAGTCGCACGAATGCACGCGCGAGGAGACCGGCGCTCACGAGCAGCACAACGCTCAGCGCGAGCTGAAAGACGACGAGCGCCGCGCGGCGACGGTACAGCAGGCGCGACCCGCCTCCCCTGCTGGCCTGCTGAAGGCTCGTGAAAATGTCGGCGGAACGCGCCTGCGCAAGCGGGCCGAGCGACAGGATCAGCCCCCACGTCAGCGCGAGACCGATCGCGAACGCCGTCACGCCCGGATCGATCGACGCGGCGTCGATCCGGCCGAGCGTGGCGGGCCTGAGCGAGACGAGCAGCGCGAGACAGCCGCGGCCGACGAGGAGGCCGGCGGCTCCACCCAGCGCGCCGAGCAGGAGGCCCTCGACGGCGTACTGCCGGAACAGGCGTCGCGTATCTGCGCCGAGAACGATCCGGACGGCAGTCTCGCGGCTGCGCGCGGCCGCCCGCGCGATGAGCAGGCTCGCGACGTTGACGCAGGCGACGACCAGGAGCAGGCTCACGCCGGCAAAGAGCGCGAGGAGCGTCGGCCGCACTTCCCGGACGCCGTCGGCGTGCAGGCCTACCGCATACAGCGCGCGGCCCGACTCCATCGGGCCGTAGATGCCGACCCGTTTGTATTCGCGCGCGAGCTGGATACCGATCGCATCTATTTCCTGTTGCGCGTCGGCGAGTCGGACGCCAGGCTTCATGCGTCCGACGACGCGGAGGAACCGCTGGCCGCGCGGCCATGTCGTGAAGCTCGAATGCAGCAGAAGCCACGCCTGAAGATCGTCCGGCACGCTCGCGTCGGGCGGCATCATCGGCCGGAACCCCGGCGGCATCACTCCGACCACCGCCGTGGCGCGGTTGTTGACCTGGATCGTGCGGCCGACAATGGCGGGATCGCCTGCGAAGCGGCGCTGCCACAGCGCATGGCTCAACAGGATCGTTCCGGACGCCGTTGGTGCGGCATCCTCCGCCTTGAACGTTCGGCCGAGCGCGGGCGCCGCTCCGAGGACGCTGAAAAAGTCGTGCGTGACGAGGCCGATGCGGAGCTGCTCGGGATCCTGGCCGGTCAGCACCGTGGTGTTCGACCAGATGCCGCCGAACCCCGAGAAGAGCCTCGCGCGATCGCGGAGATCGACGATCTCCGGCCCTGCCAGCGGCGCGCGCGGGTAGCCGCGTGCCGACAGGTCGTGCCAGACGAACACAAGCCGCGAGCCGTCCTGGAATGGCAGATCCGACAGGAGCAGCGTTCGCACGACGCTGAAAATCGCGGTCGTCGATCCGATCCCGAGGCCGAGCGTGAGGATCGCGACGGCGCCGAACCCCGGCGTGCGTTGAAGTCCGCGCCAGGCGTATCGCAGATCGCCGATGGTGGCCTCGAGACTGCGGCCGACTCGGACGTCGCGAACCTCTTCCTTCACGTGCGCGATGCCGTTCAGGCCTCCGAGAGCGGCGTGCGCGGCAAGGCGTGCCGCTTCGGGGCTCATCCCGCTCGCGACGTACCGATCCGCCAGCGTCTCGAGCGCGGCGGCGAGCTCGGCGTCCAGCTCGCTCTCGAGCCGCTTCCTGCGGAAGAGTGTGTCGCGAAGCGCGGACAGCCGCGGGAGGATCGGCACGGCCGTCAGTCCGCCTCGAGAATCTGGCCGACGGCGAGCACGATGCGAGCCCAGTTCTTCTTCTCGGCGGCGAGCTGGCGCTGACCGGCGGCAGTGATGCGGTAATACTTCGCGCGGCGGCCTTCGGGAGTCTCGCTCCACTCACCCGCGATGAACCCGTTCTGCTCAAGCCGGTGCAAGGCCGGAAAGAGCGACCCGGGCCTGACCTGGAACGTTCCGCGCGTGATCTGGTCGATGCGTTCGGCCACGCCCACGCCGTGCCGCGGCTCCAGCGCGAGCGTCTTCAGTACGAGCAGGTCGAGCGTCCCCTTGACGATCGCGGTCTGGTGCCTGGGCATCTGCGATCTCGTGTGTCGATATCGAACATCGATATCGAACGAGTCGCAGGATACCGCGCCGGACCGCCTCCGTCAAGCGGTCGTGCTATTGTTGCGGCTTCTCCGCGGCGAACCGGACGATGCGCATGCGCACCGAGCCGAAGTCGGGTAGTGCAATCGGCTCCTCGTAATGCACCGTGCGCAGGTTCTGGAACATCTGCGGCAACTGGCCTTGTGCGCACAATGACCCACCGATCTTGAACTGGCGCGCGGCATCCGTGTGAAAGGCTTCGACGATCAGGATGCCGCCGGGTCTCAGCGCCCGCTCGATGCGAGATACGTTTTCGGAACTGCAACCAGCGTAGGACAGCAGGATGAGATCCCATCGGTTCTCGCCCCACTCGAACGTGTCATCGCGCGCTTCGACCGTCTTCAGTGAGAGACCCAACGACTGGGCCGTCCGCTGCGCGATCGCCAGCGCTTGCGCCGCCGGATCGAAACCGGTGACGTCCCATCCCTGGCGCGCCAGCCAGATCGCGTTCCGTCCCTGACCCATGCCCACGTCGAGCGCCGTCCCGGGCGTCCGGCGCTCTGCGATCTGCGTGAGAAACGCGTTCGGCATCACGTTGAACCGCGGCCGCTCCGCCGTGAAGAACGCGTTCCACCGATCCGCCTCCAGGCGCCGCCCTTCGCGCTCGATGATTGCCAGCTGGCGTTCGATCTCGGCCCCGGGCACACCTTGCTTCTCGAGGTGTTGCCGATAAAGGGTCAGGAGCCCGGCGCCGCGTTGATCGACCGGAACGCCGGAGGTCCAATCACGGTAGTGGTCGTAGACCTGTTGTTCCGCTGTTGACCCTGCCGCTTGTGTGGTGTGGCTCTGCGCACTCACTGGTGGCGGCGACCACGCGATCAAGATGGCGGCGCAACCCAGAACGAGGGACACCTTCGCTATCACTGACGTGGTTACTCCGACCGGAGCGCCTGCAGCACGTCCACGTGGGCCGCCCGGTTCGCGGGCATCAGCGACGCCACGAGGGCGGCGCTTGCGAGAACGGTCGCCGCGGCAAGGACCGGCAGAACGCCGGGAAGGCGCACGCTCCCGAGATAGCTCGCGGCCACCCCGGCAAACAGGTAACCGGCCGCGGCGCCGGCGGCGATGCCGACCGCCACGATCGACGCGCCCTCTGACAGGACGCGCATCAGCAGGCGTCGCGGCGACGAGCCGACGGCCAGCCGTACACCGAACTCACGCGTGCGCGTGCTCACCGAGAACGCCAGCACACCCGACACGCCCACAACGGCGATCAGCAGCGCGATGCCGGCGAATCCTGATAACACCAATGCGTTCAGCCGCTCCGGCGCCAGGACCTCCGCGCGCACGTCCTCGAGGGTTGCCGGGCGCTCGACCGCCTGGTTCGGCGACAGGTCGCGGACGATCCGCGTCACCGGCGGCACGAGCGCGTACGGGTCGCCCGACGTCCGCACGAACAGCCGCATCGGCACGCCCTTCGACTTCCATGGGTTATAGACAGTCATCGCCGGCACACCGTCGACGCTCTCGTCGTCCACGTCGGCGACGACGCCGACGATGCGGGAGTGATCGGAATTCACGCGCCCCGAATAGCTGAGCCGATTGGTCGTCCAGAGCTTGCGATTCAGGGCGTCGCCGTTCGGGAAGAGCCGCTGCGCGACGCTCTGGCTGACGATCACGACACGCTCGTTGCCAATGCGATCGGCCTCGCTGAACTCGCGGCCGGCGACCACTGGAATCCCGAGCGTCGCGAAAAAACCGGGTCCGACGGACCGCTCCCTGGCGTACGGGTTCTCTTCACCATCGGCTGGCGTGTAGCCCTCGACCATGAATTGGACGGGGCGCCCCAATCTGCCCGTGTCCCGCCAGGGCACGAAGAAACCGCCCACCACACCTTCGACGTGCGGCAGTTGGCCGACGCGCTGCATCATTTCTCGATACAGGTCCGGCGCCGGGCGTGGAGTCGGCGAGGAGGGAGCGAACGACACCGGAGGGAGCTCGAATGCCAGCACCTGGCGGGTGAGGAACCCGGTGTTCGCCGCCTGCAGGGCAATCAGCGCCGCGACCAGCATGCCCGCGCCCGCGAGCAGCACGAACGAGAATGCAATCTGCGTCGTGGCAAACGCGCGGAGGCGACGATTCGTGCCCGGCGTGATCCGGAGGCTTCCGCTCGCGAGCCCAAGCCCGGCCGGCGCGCTCGACGAGGGCAGACGCGGAACGTACGCAAGCAGTACCGCGGCGGCAATCGCCAGGCCCGCGCCCACCCAGAGGAGCGTGTCGTCGACCGTGACTTCGAGCGCTCGGACAGAGAAGCGTGCGGCAAACTGGGCGACGACCGACACCAGCGGCTGCGCCAGCAGCATACCGAGAATGGCGCCGGCCCCGCACAGCACGAGGCTTTCCGCAAGCAGCGTGCGCCGCAGCGCGCCGCGGCTCGCGCCGAGCGCCGCGCGCACCGCCAGCTCGCCTTCGCGCCGGACCGAGCGCGCGAGGATCAGGTTCGCGACGTTCGAGCACGCGATGACGAAGACGACGGCGGCCGCCGCGAGCAGCAGGAGTAGGATCGTTCGCGCCGGCGCGGTGATCTGCTCGCGCAGCGGCGTGACGGTCAGTTGAAAGTTGGCTCTCGCCGAGTACGCCTCGGAATGCGCCCGCACCATGGCCGCGTGCGCCGCGCTCAACTCGGCACGCGCGCTTTCGACCGACGCTTCCGGCGCCAGCCGGCCGAAGAGGTCGGTCATCCGATGTCCCCGCTCGGTATTCATCGTCGCGCCGAGGTGATGCGGGCTCGTCACCATGTTGCCGATGATCTCGGTGTCCACCGGGTAAGGGACCGACGGCTCGAGGACCCCGACGATGGTGGCTGTCCGCGGGCCGAGGGTGATCGGCCTCCCGATCACCGAGGGATCGCTGTTGAAAAAGCCGGTCCAGAATCGATGCGTCAGAACGACGGCGCCCTCCGCACCGGGGCCGTCGTCCGACGGGTTCAGCAGTCGGCCCAGCACAGGGCGCAGGCCCATGACGTCGAAGTACGACCCGTTGACGACGCCGGCGTGCAGGAGGCGTGGCTCGCCGATGCCGAGCAGCGTGAACTCGATCGTCGAGAAATCACCCCAGGCGGCGATAGTCGTCGCGGCCGACTTGAGATCGTTGATCTCCGGCACCGAGAAGGTCAGGTTCTCGGTGCCGACGCCTGACGCACTCTGGCGGATGTAGACCAGGCGATCTTCGCCGCGATTGACGAGCGGCCGGAGCAGCACGCCGCGGACGACGCTGAAGATCGCGGCGTTGGCGCCGATGCCCAGGGCGAGCGTCACGACGACGGTGATCGCGAGACCCTTGGCGCGGACGAGAGAACGCAGCCCGGTGCGCATCTCCCGTACGAGGGCTGCCGCCGCGTCGAACCAGCGGCTGTACCAGACACGGTGTAGCGAGTCGCGGATCGCCGGGATGTAACCAAACTCCCTCAACACGGCCCGGCGCGCGGTCTCGGGATCCTCGCCCTGCTCGATCCGTTGCTTGATCGCCAGCGCGAGATGACCGCGGATTTCGTCGTCGAAGTCGCGATCGTGTGGCCGTGGCATGTGTTACTCCTTCGCGCTCGCCGGATTCATGATGCGGCCGATGGCGTACACCAGCTGCGACCAGCGGTCCTGCTCACGCGAGAGCTGCGCCTTGCCGGCCGCGGTGAGCCGGTAGTACTTGGCGCGCTGATTCGCCTCGCTCACACCCCACTCGGATTTCAGCCACCCCTGCTTCTCGAGACGGTGCATCGCGGGATAGAGCGACCCCGTTTCGACCTTGAGCAGCTCGTCGGACTGTTGGCGGATCGCCTGCCCGATGCCGTGGCCGTGCTGTGGCCCCCACTGCAGAGTGCGCAGAATCAACATGTCGAGGGTGCCCTGGAGCAAATCCAGACGGCGATCGTCGGCGGTCCTGGCCATAGCGGTAGACAGTCTACGGCTTTAGACGTAGGACGTCTACTGCCTGTTCCCGATTGCGTTTGGGTTGCGGCTGAGTTCGCCCAGCTCCGCCTGCATGCGCGCAAGCGTCGCGCGTGCGGCCGGCGCGTCGATCAGATTCCGCTCCTCGTACGGATCGGTTTCGAGGTCGTAGAGCTCGTCCATGCCGTCCAGCTCGCGATACTGGATGTACTTGAAACGCGTATCGCGGACGGCGACGTAGCCCATGTTGCGGATACGGGGAAACACCGTGTCGCTGAAGTACTCGACGAGAAACGAGGATCGCCATGGGCCCGGGCCATTCTCGAAGATCGGCACGAGCGACCGACCCTGCATCGCGGGCGGCGGCTTCAAGCCGGCCAGTTCGATGAGCGTCGGCGCCATATCCAGGCTCAGCACCAGCTGTTCCGGCGTGCTCCCGGCCTGCACGCGCGGCGGATACCGGACGACGAGGGGGATGCGGATCGCCTCTTCGTATGCGAGGCGCCGCTCTTCGGAGAGGCCGTGCTCGCCGTAGAAGTAGCCATGGTCGCTCGTGAACACGACGACGGTGTCGTCGAGCGCGCCCATCATCTCCAGTCGCGCGAGGATCCGCCCCAGGCTGTCGTCCACCGCAAGGAGCATCTCGAGCCGGCCCCGTATCTCCTCGTCGCTGGTCGCGGTCTCGCGGCCGAGCGCCGGCAGGTCACCGATGCGGCGGAGCAGCGCAGGCTTGCCGAGCGGCGGCTTGAACGCGCTGGCGCGCCGCGGCATCGCCCGACCCGCATAGCGCCCTCGATGACGCTCCGCCGCGACGAATCCGCCCGGCTGTCCCGGCAGCGCCCCCAAGCTCCCGTCGTCGCGTTGAACGACGTTCGGATGCAGAGCCTTGTGCGCGAGATAGACGAGAAACGGCCGATCGGCGGAGCCGTCGATGAACCGCTCGACGTAGTCGGTGAGCAGATCGGTGACGTAGCCGGAGGCCTTCAACTTCTTCCCATCGACATTCAGCTGCGGATCGAGCGCTTCGCCCTGGCCCGGCATCGCGACCCAGTGATCGAAGCCGGGCCGCGGGCTGTCGTCGTTCCCCATGTGCCACTTGCCGAAGAACGCCGTCCGGTAACCCGCGCGTTGAAGCTCGCGTGGAAAGGTCTGCAGCTGGTGGCTTGGCCGCGAAGTGTTGTCAATGATCCCGTTGGTGTGCGCGTACTGCCCCGTCAGAAAGCTCGCGCGGCTCGGGGAGCAGAGCGGCGTCGTCGCAAACGCGTTCAGAAAGCGCGCACCCTCGCGTGCGAGCCGATCCACATTCGGCGTTTCCACGAACGGATGCCCGGCGGCGCGCACTTCGTCCCAGCGCAGGTCGTCGACGAGAACGAACACCATGTTGGGAGGCCGACGAGGCTGGTCAGAGGCTGGCTGAGGGGCCGCGCAGCCCCCGGTAGCAAGCGCACAGACAACGCAGAGGGCGAAGAGAAGAGCGATCACGCGGAAGCGCGGATGTTCTATAACACAAGCATGCCCGTGAACGAAGGCCACCTGACGACGGCGGATGGGTTACGGTTGTTCTTCCAGACGCTCGGCAGCGGTCCTCAGACGATCGTCATCCCGAATGGACTGTACCTGCTGCGCGACGTCGAGCGGCTTGCGAAGGGCCGCACGCTCGTCGCCTACGACGTTCGCAACCGCGGACGCTCGGACTCCGTCGAGGATGCGGCGAAGCTGAAGCGAGGGATCGAAAACGATGTCGATGATCTCGAAGTAGTCCGACGCTACTTCCGCCTGGACAAGCTGAACTTGATCGGACACTCGTACATCGGCCTGATGGTAATCCTCTTTGCGATGAAACACCCGGACGTCATCGATCGGATCGTCCAGATCGGTCCCACCGAGCCGGCGTTCGGCAAGACGTACCCCGCACATCTGACCGGCGCGAGTGCCGACAGCACGCTGCGCGACGTGATGGCCCGGTTAGCACCGCTTCAGCAGGAGCGCGAGGCGCTGGACCCGGTCGAGATGTGCCGGAAGTTCTGGTCGATCCTGGGCCTAATCTACGTGACCGATCCGTCCAACACGGATCGAGTCGTCGACTGGGGGCGCTGCGAGCTGCCGAACGAGCGCAACTTCATGAAGTACTGGATGGGCGTCATCATTCCGTCGCTGAAGGGCATAGATGTTACGCGCGAGGCCGCGGCCGCCGTCAAGGCACCGGTTCTGACGATTCACGGCAGGCGTGATCGCAGCACGCCGTACGGCGGAGCGAGGGACTGGGCGATGCGCCTTCCGAACGCGCGACTCGTGACCGTGGAGAACGGCGGACACGCGCCCTGGATCGAGGCGCCGGACATCGTCTTCGAGTCGATGGAGACGTTCTTCAGTGGCGCCTGGCCGAAGGCGGCCGAACGTCTAAGGCCCAATGCCCAATGCCCAATGCCGAACGATGTTGTTGGGCACTAGGCATTAGGCATTGGTCATGGAATCAGCTGGTCGTATTCATGTCGCGTCCCTGCTTCAGGCGCACGACAGCAGCTTCAAGGCTCTTCTTGTTGACCGCGTCCGGCGCCTGCTTGAGCGCGATTTCCGCGTGCTTGAGGGCCGCCGGGTAGTCGCCGACCGCGGAGTAGCCGCGTGCGAGTCCGACGTGGACGGGCCAGGCGTCGCCGAACCGCTTCTGGTTCTTCTGGAACACCGCCAGCGCGTCCTTCGCCTTGCCCTGCGTGAGCAGTCGCCGCCCGTACTGGTGAATCTCGACCGGCTGCGCGCCCGGAAGATCGAGCGCCGTCGCCATCACGGTGGCCGCTTCGGCCGGCCGCGACAGCTTGTCGAGAATCTGCGCCTTCGTCGACAGCGTCGTGAAGTTCGCCTGTCCCACGAACTGCAGCGACACGGCGTTCTCCGACCACTTCAGCGCTTCTTCGAGATTGGCGTTCTGCAGGAGGCAATACTGCGCCGCCGCGTTCCAGTCCTGCCAGTTGAAACCGGCCGCGCCCCGCAGCTCGTCGCGCAGGTTCGCCACGTACAAGGACGACAGGTCGTCCACCGTAATCGCGATCGGGACGCTCAGCTCCTCCCAGACCAGCGCGACGGTCGCACGGTCCGGACGCCGATCGACGAAGTCGTAGGCGAGCCACTCTCGATATGGCGCCTTCTGCGGCTTCACCTTGACCCGCAGCGCATCTTCCTTCTCGTCGTAGGTGAAGCTTCCCCACGCCGATGAATTCTTCGAGAAGATCACCGTCCAGTCGGTTTCGCTCGCCAGCATGTGCAGGCCGTAGCGGCCGGCAGGGAGCGGCTGCCCCTCGATCTTGACGGGGTGCGACACGGTGAAAACGGTGTTCTCGTTCGCGCCGGCGCGCCACGGGCCCTTGCGGTTGTTGAAGCCGAGGTCGTGGATGCCGTACGGCACGAGCCCTCCCCAGATCTTCCCGCGGCGATCCTCGCCGCTGGGACCGTGGACGTCGGGGCTGCTGTATTCGATCGTCACCCGCACGAGGCCAATCTGCTGGGTGACCGTGGATCGCTGGTTGTCGCCATTGGGCGGCAGGGTAACAGTCTGCGCCCGGCCGGCAACGGCGGCGCCGAGGACGAAGACGAACGCGGCGGCGAAGGATGCAATGGGTTTCATATGGACCACCTCGCGCACGGTATCAAAACCTGCCGAGTTGGCCCGGGACAGAAGTGACGAGTTCCTACTGGGTGGGATGAAATGCTCAGGGGGCGGGTCCGAGCTCATTTGCCGTACAGCCCGGGCAACTCCTGCTTGATGCGGTCCGGAAGATTGGGCTGGTTCCTCACGAGCGTCTTGAACCGGCGGTCGTCGACAACGGTGAGCGCGTCGAGGTCGAGAGGGATGAGCGGCATCGTCGCTTCCGCGGCGAGTGCCGTGACGTCGCCGAGCGACTCGCCAAGGCCGAGCGGAGGCTTGAGGCGCACGAGCGATCCGTCGGCCTGCGCGTGATCCAGATCGAGGAACCATCGCTCGCCGGGCGCCCCCTCGAACGCGATCGCCCCGGCGCCCACACCCTCGACGGGGGTGAGCTCGAGATCCGGCAGGCGCCGCAGGCCGTCGGTCAGCCGATCCGTCGCCTCGGCCAGCGACAGGGCGCCGACGACCGGATCGGCAGCCGCCTCTTTCAGGTTCAGCGCGCGCGACGACTGACCGACGCGCAGCGTCTCGACGTTTCCCTTGAACCTCGCCATCAGACTCGTTCGCCCGTAACGCGGCACGCCGCCGATCGCCACGAGCGTCACGGACGACTCGCGCGCCGCGATGAGGTGATCGTACGGCTCGCCCTGCCGATCGTCGATCACGAGGAGATCGGCGCGCTTGCCCGCTTCGATCGAGCCGAGCGCGGCTTCCCACTTCAGCATCCGCGCGGGGTTGATCGTTGCCATGCTGACGAGCTCTCGAGCCTTGAACACGTCGCCCGCGTCCTCGCTGACCATGCGCGCCACTTTCAGTTCGGCGAGCAGGTTCTTCGATCCGGTTGGCGACCAGTCCGACCCAAGCGCCATCAGCACGCCTTCCTGGCGGGCGCGCGCGACGTCCGCGGTGTCGCCGTACAGCAGAAGGTTGCTGAACGGCGACCAGACCATGCTGCCGCCGTTTTTCGTGAGCGTCCGGTAGTCACCGTCCTTGAGGCCGCAGCAGTGAATCCCGCCCAGCGTCTCAGTGATCGCCCACTCGTCAGGATCAATCTGCAGCGCCAGGAAATTGCGGCGCGCGGTGTCGTCGACCCCCTCGCTGAGATGGAGGAGCAGCAACGAATCTTCGGCGCGGAGCTTGTCGCGGAAGCTTCGCGCATCTGCTGCCGCGACGTCCGCGATTCGCGTCGCCGCCTTCGGCAGGTCCGGCTCGTCGGTCTGCTCGACGTTGCGCACGACTCCCTTGTAGAACCGCCGGATTCCCGAGTTCGACGCCAGCGATATGCCCTGCGTCGTTGTCACTCCGGACACGAGGCACTTCGTTTCGACGTAGCGGACGACCGCCTGCACGAGACCGTCTGTTCCTCCCAGAATCGCGGCTGGGCGCGACACGAGCTGACGGTACTGCGGGCGTCCACCCCACACGCCGCGGTTCGAGAAGCGCTCGGTCAGCGCCCACAGCGGCAGCGCGTTGTAGCTCAGGTGGTTATGCAGCTCGATCAAGCCTGGATAGATCGTCCCGCCCGAGCGCACGATCGGCGCATCCTCGAAGCCGGGCGGCGCTGGCGCATCGTCCGGCAGCGCGGCGACGATGCGGCCGGCGTCGATGAAGATGGTGCCGGAGTCGATGACCGTGAACGCCGCGTTCATCGTGACCACGCGGCCGTGCAGGCCGTAACGCTGGCTGGCCGGATCAATCCGTGGGTTCGGCATCGCTCGGCCCGGGCGCGTTCTGGATGGCGTCTTCTTCCGCCTGCGTCAGCGGCTCAGGCGACAGGTCGAACGCCCATCGCGGCATCAGTACCTTGTAGTAGTCGTGCGTCGGACCGCTGACGGTCGATCGAACCGCCCTGTCGCCGGAGCTCCCCTGCCAACGCAGCGTGCCGTACGGCAGATCGATTCTCGGAATCTGTCCGCGCTGCCCGTCGTACTTGAAGCTCGGCGACGACACGTCCTTCTGATAGCTGATGTTCTTGATCTGCTGCAGCGCCTGCTTCCAGCTGGCGAGGGAGCTCGATTCGCGCCAGGCTTTCAGCTCGACCGACGGCACCGATGCTGGAAGCACGTGCGAACGCAGGCGCCTTGCAGCCGGCCCGACGAACAGCGCGAGCTTCGTGCCGCTCTCCGAGATGATTCGCTCGACGATGGTCTTGTAGACTTTGCGGACCTGCGCGTTATCGACGATCGCGCCGACCTGGGCAGATGAAAGTCCGATCGTATCGACGGGCAAGGCCCGGAGGATCGCGTAGCTGCGCGTGATGCCCATCGCCCGGAGGAATTCCTGGAATCGCTGACCCGCGTCTCCCGTCATCGCGCGGAAGAGAAACAGATCGTCGTGCGACTCCTGGTCGGCGACGACGAGCACGCGGGCCTTGTCCAGGCGCCCGCGGTAGATCGGGCCATGTCCGAACGACGGGTGCGCCTTCACGCCGAGCGCGTTGAAATCGGGCCAGTCGAGCCCCGCTTCGCCCCCCATCAACAGGCGTGCGAACGCCTGCGGCGGACCCGCGTCGTACTCGGCGAACGAGTGCTTCGGAGGCTCGTACGGCAGGTCGTTCTGCTCGTCGGCGTAACCTTCGTTGTTGCCCGTCGCCGAAGACGAGTACGGCACCGATGCGGCGTACTCGCCCGCTTCGGAAAACATCTGAATTCCACGCTGCGCGTCCTTGCGATTGCTCGACGTGCCGCCCTGACCCACGCGCCACGCGACGCCGTACGGCAGATCGCGGAGCGGGATCGGCGCGCTGCGGTATTTGAACGACTCCGCCGTCCCGCGCTCGCCGCCGGGATCGACGGGGAGCCACGAGGAATCGTCCGCCGCCCACTCTTCGATGTTTCGGAGCGCACGTTTGAAGTCTTCGATGATGGCTGACGTCGAACCACCCTGCCCGCCTGCGCCGGGATGGACGACGCCGACGATGCGCGTGTGCGGTACGATGGCGGTCGACGCGCAGCGGCTGACGTCGTGCGACCCGGATGGGCAGACGCCGCCGCGCGACTTGACCCACGTGTGCACGCTCTCCTTCGCCGCGCGGCCGACGGCGATGACGAGCCGCAGGTCGTTTCGCTCGACGAGGTAGTCGAAGATCGCGTGGCGGTGGTTCACGATCGGCGACGCTGGATTCTGCGCGAGCCAGAGCAGGTCTTCGCCGTTGTACTGCCCGAAGATCGGGTAGACGAACGTGTTGAGAAAAAGATATGAGCGCGTTATACCCAGATGCCGGAGGAAGTGCTGCATGCGCGCGCCGCTGCCGCCCACAAACGATCGGTGGCCGAGCGACTCGTCCTGCGCGCCCTCCTGCCCGACCACGAGCACGCGCACGCCGCCGTCGGTGAGCCGGCCGCGAAAAAACATCGGCCCGAAATGCCAGCGGAACTCGTCCCGGCCGCTCAACGCACGGCCCAGGCCGCGGTAGTTCGGCGTCTCGGCGAAGAGACGTGCCCATTTGCGGTTGGCAGGGGGTCCCGGGTCGAACTCCCAGGGGTGGCCTCGATCGAGAAGAAAGTCCGGCATACCTCAGAAGAGACTAACGTCTAATCCCAACCGCCCGAACGGGAACGGGCGGGCTGCGCTATCATCGCCGGCGGCCCGGAGAGGAGGACGCTGCCTTGGCACATCCTGCCCTCGTGTGGCTGGTGTCGCTCGTCGCGCTCGTCGGCATCTCCGGTCCCGGCGAAGCCCAGGAAACCGCCGCACCGACGCAAGTCTTCCGCAAGACCGTCGAGCTGGACTCGCCGTGGCTCGCGCATCTGCGGCGCGCGAACGCGCGAGGGTCGCTCGACGAGCTCCTCGGCGTCGCGCGCGAGTTCCTCGACGACCTCGGCCGGCGCAGCTCGCCGCCTGGCGTCTGCTGCGACTATACCCGCAACGTCTATCAGATTGTCTTCTTCGCCTCCGAGGCGGCTGACGCGCAGCTCGTGCGCGTCTTCGTCCACAGGCGTCCGCTGCGATCCGGGACGCTGCCGGGTCTCGAAGGAGATGCGCGGCCCCTGTACGAAGTGTTCGTGGCCGAGGATCTCAGCATCCGGTTCAGCACTGTTTACCAGTCGACACCTGTGGAGCACCCGCTCGCGGAGCAGTCCGGCGAGCTCGTGAAGATCGTGCTCAGCAAGCTCGCGCTTCCGGCCGCGCTAACGCTGCCCGGGTCGCGACCGCCGCCGGCAGAGCCCGAAAGCGTACAGCCGAAGCCGCCCACACCACCGCTTGCCGTCACGCTCTCGATGGTCGCGCTGCCGGACAAGCGGGCGAAGGTGACGATCTCGCACACCGCGACCGTTCTCGATCCCGCGGGTCGTATCCGCGCGCAGAGCGCGTGGGTCGTCAACAGCGTCGAGCACGAGCTGGCCGCGAACGTCGCGGCGCCCAATCCGGCATGCCTCGCGATCGCCCGTGAAATCGACGGCGCGATCCGATCCGCGGCGTCGAAAGCGTGTTCACCCGTGACCGGGGACGGCTCCGGATGCTTCAAGGCAATGAAAGAGGCAATCAGTACGTCGTACGAATCCGCGGCTAACCAGCACGCCGCCTGCCAGGCGGTGGACTCCTATCCGCTCATGCGGCGGTTCTGGTCGATCGTCCCGGACAAGCTCGCGCCCGCGCGAGGAGGCGTCATCGTCGCCAACGCTCCGACGACCCACGTCAGCTTCGGCTTGAGCACCGCCTACATCGCTCGCCTCGGGATAGACGAGGACTCTCCGCGAGTCGAGCTCGCCAGCGGCGACATCGTCGTCGAGGGGTTCAGCCGGCTGCTCGCGATGGCGATCGTGAGCTACGTACCCGCCGGTTACGATCCGGAGTCGGTGCGGCTGAGCGGATGGGAGCGATGGCGCCTGTTCGGCGGCGTCGCGTTCGCGCCGTATTTCGGCGGCACCGGCGGAGTGGCCTGGTCGTTCAACCGCTACATCGGCGCAAACGTCGGGTACGCCTATCTCGTGTACGACACGCCGAAGCCGGGAGAAACAATCGGTTCGGAGCCGACGCCGCCGAACCGCGCGTCGCCCTTCGAGCTCGCGGGCGCGCACGCGGTTTTCATCGGGCTGACGTACAACATCAAGTAGCGTGGCGTCTCAACGCGGCGCCATCATCCAGAGCGCCCACTCGCCGCTCCGGCGGCTGTGGAACGCGACGCTGCGGCCGTCCGGCGACCACGTGAACTCCTCGGCTGACGGATCATCGAGCACTTTCCGCATCGAGCCGTCAGACAGGTCGAACAGCCACGCGCCGTCGCGGAACACCTGGAACATGATCCACCGCCCGTCCGGCGACACCGCGGGCGTTCGTACGAGCTGACGTTTGCGCGGGGATGGATAGATCTCGGACTGCGCGGACGTCATGTCCAGGATGATCAGGCGGTCCTCGTGGCTGTAGGCGATCCGCCGTCCGTCGGGAAACCACGTGCCGGACCAGACCTGCCCGTAGCGATGGTTCGTCAGCCGCGTCATCTCGCGTGAGCTCAGGTCGAGCACCCACAGATTCCAGACCTGTTGGCGATCCTGCTCCGCGCGGAGCAGCGCGAGCCGGCGGCTGTCGGGCGACCAGGTCGGAACGGCGGCATAACCCTCGCCGCTCACGCGCTCGACGCCCGTACCGTCCGGACGGGCGACGTAGACCCCGCGCACGCCGTCACGGTCGGAGTCGAACGCCACCGCTTCTCCATCCGGGGACAACTGCACGTGATAGTTGCGCGCGCCGTCGTCCACGATCGTCGCGACGTGGAGGATGGCGCCCTCCTCGCCGCGATCGGCTCGCTTGAGCGCGCTTCCGCCGGCGTTCTGCGCGTGGAAGAAGACGGCCGAGCCGTTCGACGCGAACGAGGGCGAGAACACCGCGTCGGCCGTCACGACGTCCCCGCCGATCAACTGCTTCGGGCCAGCAGCGACCGCCCGATTGGCCGGAGCGCGTGCCGGGCGCGCGTCCGAGTCGCGCACCACAGGCTCTGAAAGCCGAATCCGCTCGCGTGCAATCGGTTCCGCGACGGGAACATGATCGAGTCCCCGAGACGTCAGAAGCAGACCGGTGATCCCGACGAGCACTGCGACTGCCGCGCCCGCGGCCAGCTGCAGACCAAGCGCGGGGCGCGGGCGGGCCTGCGGCGCCGGTGCGACGATTTCCTCGCGGCGGCCTGCATGCCACTGCGCGAAGAGCTGCGCGACCGAAGCCCGGCTGTCGGGCGGCGTAAATCGCGAGAGCGCCGCCGACAGCTCCGCGGGCGACGCGAACGGAGGAGCGTCGATCTGCCCGGTTGCCCTCGCCGTGACGACGAGCAGTCCCGGCGGAACGCGGACGCCACCCTGTCTTCGTTGGGCGAGCAGCAGGATTTCGAGCAGAGTTCCCAGATTCCCTGCGCTCAACCCTCCTGGAGGCAGAACTTCAACCGTGCCCTCGGAATCGAGCCAGACGTTGCCCGGCGTAACCGCCCTCGCACTGTCGGCGGGCTGACCGTGCCGCGCCGCCGAACCCAGTAGGGACACGATGGCTGCCGCGTCGCGCGGGTCGAGCACGGCGCCGTCGGACAGAAGCTGAGCGAGCGAGACGCGCGGGGACCTGGCAGGCACGCACGTGGTAGTGCGAGATTCGCGCCAGCCTGGATCGGCGCTTTCGCCGTTCAAATCCGCCGCCTGTCGCGGCTGAGCTGTCCTCTGTTCCGGTTTCCTCTCATTTGTCGTTAAGGGGCTAGAGCGCGTCCCTTTGCCCCAAGGCCCATCAGCAGGGCTCGCTTGGATGAGGTCGCGATGATCACCGCACAACGCGTGGCGGCGGATGGCCGCCTGGCCGTATCGATGAAGGCCCGGATCGAGCGAGCGATCGAGCTTGCTCTGGGCGAAAGCGAATGTCTCCGCCGTCACCACGCGTGGCTCGCGGAAGATCACGCGCGCCTGATGAGGGAAGTGGCGCGCCTGACGGCGCTCAACGACGAGCTCAGCGAGTCGGCGGAAATCTGGATTCGGATGTACGAGAACGCGCTGGCCCGCGCCAACGAGTCCAGGCAGGACGCCCTGGCGAACGTGTATACGGCGGTTGAAGGGGCAGATTTGCGGCGGCTATAATCCGGTCGCCTCGGCTGGAAACGGCCGAGCTTTGATGACCCCTTCCGGGATCCGCGGTCCGGACGAATCGGACCGGGACCAGATTACCCGTCTGCTCGCGTCCGTCCGGAACGGCGATCGCCGCGCGATCGACAGCGTCTTCCACCTGGTCTACGCCGAGCTGCACCAGGCCGCGCGCCGGCAGCTCGCGCGCGCGCGTCCGGGACAAACGCTCAACACCACAGTTCTCGTCCACGAGGCATACCTGAAGCTGGTCGACAGCGCGAGCGCCGACTGGCAGGATCGGGGACACTTTTTCGCCGTCGCAGCGAAAGCGATGCGCCAGATCATCATCGACTACGCGCGGCAGGCCTCGCGAAAGAAGCGCGGCGGCAGCATCCAGCGCATTCCTCTCGACGGGATCGACGTCGCCGATGAAGAGCGCGCGTCGGAGCTCGTCGCGCTCGACAACGCCCTCGTCGGGCTCGAGTCGTTCAGCGCTCACCTCGCGCGGGTCGTCGAGCTGCGCTTTTTCGGCGGCCTCTCAATCCAAGAGACGGGCGAAGTGCTCGGCCTGCCGCCGCACCGGATCAAGATCGACTGGCGCAAGGCGCGCGCGTT
>DATAFJ010000126.1:0-13183 GCA_036257535.1 Vicinamibacterales bacterium
TGCCGAGCGCCTCGAGCAGATTGATCGGCAGCGGAAAGACGATGGTGGAATTGTGCTCGGCCGCGATCTCGTTGAGCGTCTGGAGGTAACGCAGCGTCATCGCGCCGGCCTCGCGGCCGATGATCGCCGCCGCCTGCGACAGCTTTTCTGACGCGATGAGCTCACCTTCGGCGTGAATGATCTTCGCGCGCTTTTCGCGTTCGGCCTCCGCCTGCCGCGCCATCGCGCGCTGCATGTTCTCGGGCAGATCGACGTGCTTGACTTCGACGGCCGAGACCTTGATTCCCCAGGGATCGGTCTGATTGTCGAGAATCTGCTGCAGCTCCTGATTCAGGCGCTCCCGCGAGGCGAGCAGATCGTCGAGCTCCGCCTGACCCAGCACGCTCCGGAGCGTCGTCTGCGCGAGCTGGGACGTGGCGTACATGTAATCCTCGACCTCGACCACCGCCTTCCGCGGCTCGATGACGCGGTAGTAGACGACCGCGTTCACTTTCACCGACACGTTGTCGCGCGTGATGATGTCCTGCGGCGGCACGTCGTGGACGACCGTGCGCAGGCGGACCTTTACCATCGAGTCGATCGGCCGGAATACCAGGATGATGCCGGGCCCTTTCGGCTGCGGCAGCAGCTTGCCGAGCCTGAAGATGACCCCACGCTCGTACTCTTTGAGGATGTGAATCGAGCTGATCAGGTAGAACGCCACGACGAGGATGACGATGAGCACGGGCGACACGATCATGGCGCTCCTCCCCCTGATGCCGGCGCGTCGGGCGTTTCCGGCTCTACGACTAGAGTAAGACCGTCCACCGCGGTCGCGCGGACGCTGCGGCCCACCTCGATCGGCACGCGTGAGACCGCGCGCCAGATTTCGCCGTGCACGCGGACCTGGCCCGGCGTGTCCGGACTGATGGCGCTCAGCGTGGTGCCGCGTTCGCCGAGGAGGCCTTCCGCCCCGGTCGTCGTCCTCAACCGCTGTGCGGCCAGGCCGAGGCGTCCGAGAAACAGCACGATCGCCGCCAGCGAGAGCACGGCCGGGACGATCACGCCGAAGCCGACGCGAACCCCGGGCACCTCGCGCGTCACCATCACCGATCCGACCAGGAGGCTGATGGTGCCGCCGACGCCCAGCGCCCCCACGCTGGGCACCTTCAGCTCCAGAACGAGGAGCGCCATTCCAAACAGGATGAGGAGCAGGCCGATGGTGTTGACCGGCAGGACCTGAAACGCGAAGAAGGCGAGCAGCAGGCACAACCCTCCTGCGACTCCCGGCAGGATCGCTCCCGGGTTCCAGAACTCGACGGTCAGGCCGAGCATGCCGAGCGTGAGCAGCAGGTAGGCGATCTGCGGATGCGCGATCGCGCTCAGGAACCGCTGGCGCCGGCTCATCTGGCTGCGATCGATGACGGCTCCTGCTGTGCGGAGGGTCACGCTGCGGCCGTCGAACCGTTTGATGCTGCGGCCGTCGAGCTGACGCAGGAGGTCCTCGACACCGGCTGCCACGAAGTCGACGAGCGGAGGCCGGGCCGCCAGCGCCTCGCGATCGGTGAAGGCACGGCTCTCGGTGACCGCTTCGGCGGCGAGCGCGCTGTTCCGTCCGCGCGCGTCGGCGAGCGTGCGCGCGTAAGCCGCGGCGTCGGCGGCCACCTTCTTCGTCAGTGTCTCGCCCTGCGCAGATTCGCCGCCGGCGGAGACGGGGTGCGCCGCGCCGATGTGCGTTCCCGGCGCCATCACGGCCACGTCTGCCGCGAGCGCGATGATGAACCCCGCCGATGCGGCGCGGGCGCCGGACGGGCCCACATAGACGACGACCGGCGTGCGCGCCGCGATCATCCGCGACACGATCGCGCGCGTCGATTCCAGCAGACCCCCGGGGGTGCGGAGAACGATGACCGTGACGGCGGCGCCGGTGGTGTCGGCGCGCGCGATCGCCTCATCGAAGAACTCGGCCGCGATTGGATGAATGATTCCGTCGTACTCGGCGACGATCGCGCGCGGCGGCGCATCCGTCACGCCGGTCGCGGAGCGCAGGTCTGTTATGCAGGCGAGGAGAAACAGCGCGGAGAGGGCCGGGATCCGCACGCCGCATTGTACCCCTCGTGTTCCGCGTAGTCCGCGGCTTAGCTCATCTGGCGCGCATTTTTCTCCGCGAGGAGCGCGAGCTCCATCGCGAGGAACACGTGTACCTGCGGCATGGAGGTCTCGGTCCGGTTCAGGACGTCGTCGACCAGCCGTTCGCCATAGGGGAGCTCGACGTTCGAGCAATCGACGTAGCGCGTTTCCTTCCGGTCGACCAGAAACAGGTGGTTGCCGCCCGGCCGCCCGCCGATGTCGCAGTTCTTGCGGACCTCGATGAACCCGTCGGTGCCCAGGATCGTCAGCCGGCCGTCGCCCCACGTTTCGAGCCCGTCGGGGGTGAACCAGTCCACGCGGATGTACCCGGAGCCGCCGCCGTTGCCGCGCAGCATCACGTCGCCGAAGTCCTCGAGGCCCGGATACTGCGGATGGTTCATGTTCCCGACCTGCGACGCGATGATCTGCGCGCTCGTCGATCCCGTGAAGAAGAGGAACTGATCGAATTGATGCGACGCGATGTCGCACAGGATGCCGCCGTAGCGCTCCCGCTCGAAAAACCACGCCGGGCGCGTCTTCGGGTTGATGCGGTGCGGTCCGAGTCCCACGGTCTGGAGGACGCGGCCGATCGCACCCTTCTTGACGAGGTGTCCCGCTTCGACAGTCGCCTTGTTCTCGTGCCGCTCGCTGTACAGGATTGAATAGATCCGCTTCGTTTCCGCCTGCACGCGGCGTACGTCCCCAAGCTGCTCGAGCGTCGTCATGCCCGGCTTGTCGACCATGAAGTCCTTGCCGCGCTTCATCACCTCGATCCCGAGCGGCGCGCGCTCGTTCGGGATCGATGCGCTGACGACGAGCTGGATGTTCTTGTCGTCGAGAATCTCAGCTTCGCTCTTCGCGAGCCTTGCCTGTGGGAAGCGCTTCGAAAAGGCAGCAACGAGGTCCGCCTCTTTCGCGAAGAACGACACCAGCTCGCCCCCGCCGCGGACGATAGCTTCGACCTGGCCGTAGATGTGGCCGTGGTTCAGGCCGATCGCGGAAAAGCGGATCCGCGGCGCGCGGGCGGGAGCGGCCGGCTGCTGCCTGGCAACGGAAGTGACGCGCGCCGAGGCGGCGAGCGCGAGCGCGGCCGTCGGAAGCGACGCCTGCAGGAACGATCGCCGGGTCTTCCGATTCGTCTTCATGCGGTTAGTAAACACGGAAGCAGTGCTTGCGGCAACACGAAACCGTTACCACGAAGCACGAAGCACGAAGGACGACGTGCGACGCTTACGGCCTGCCTTCATCCGCCGACTGGCCGTAGATGGCGGGGACCTTCGCGCCCGTCAAGCGCAGGTAGACCGTCAGTTGTCCTCGATGGTGCCAGAGATGGTTGAGGACGCCGTCGCGAAGCATCTCGTGGCGCGGCTGATCGATCACGACCTGGCCTCCGGCCAGGAGCTTCCAGGGCTTCATCAGATGTTCGTCGGTCGTTCGCAACAGCGCCTCGCGCGCTTTGGTGAGATGTCCCTCGTACATCTCTACGAGCTCTCGGCTGGTGCGCACGAGCGGCGGCTGGTACGGCTTGCCGGGCGGTGCGATGTCGAACTCGTCCTGGTCAATCGTGAGCGTGACCCAGGACGGCATGGTGGCGACGAGCGTGGCGAGATACCCCATCGGCATCGACCTCTCGTGCGGCTTGAAATCGGTCCAGTCGGGTCGGCCGTCGGGTACGCGCTCGAGCGTCCGCCGCGTCGCGGCTGCCTCGCGATCGAGCTCGGCGAGAAAGAGGTCGATCATCTTCATTGGTAACGCTCCCGGTCCCACGTTATCGCCGGATATATGTCAATCGCTGTCATAATTCGCAGGGCTCCATGAAAGCAGATCGGTTGCTCTCCGCGCTTCTACTCCTTCAGGCCCACCGCCGTCTGACCGGCCGGGAGCTCGCGAAGCGCCTCGAGGTGTCGGGACGCACGGTTCACCGCGACATGGAAGCGCTCAGCGCAGCGGGGGTTCCGGTTTTCGCGCTGAGAGGATCGCGCGGTGACTGGCAGCTCGAGGAAGGCTGGCGCACGCAGGTGCCCGGGCTGGACGAATCGGAGCTCCGTGCGCTGCTGATGTCTCAGCCGCGCATCGTCGGCGACGCGCCGCTGACCAGCGCGGCCGAGCGCGCGATCGGCAAGCTGGTCGCGTCGCTGCCCGTGGGGCTCCGCGAACGCGCCGCGTCGATGCGGCAGCGGCTGTATGTCGATTCCACGGGCTGGCGTGGAACGTCGGAGAATCTCGACGCGCTGCCCGTCGTTCAGGACGCGGTGTCGCGCGACCGGCGGCTCGCGATTGCCTACAGACGGGCCGCGACGTCATCGACCGCACCGTCGACCCACTCGGTCTCGTCGCGAAGGGCAGCACGTGGTATCTCGTGGCGAGCACGTCAGACGGCTTCCGGACGTACCGCGTGTCGCGGATCGAGCGCGCAACACTCGTCGAGCAGCCAGTCGTCAGGCCTACGAACTTCGATCTGGCCGAGCACTGGAAGTCCTCGAGCGCGCGCTTCAGCGAAACGCTCCCGCGCTACGACGCGCGGCTGCGGCTCGAGCCGCGCGCCGCGGGCTGGTTGAAAGTGTGGGCGAGCGCCTGGCCGATCACGGACGAACGGCCGGACCCGGCCGATCCTCCGGGCTGGGTCCGGGTCCGCGTTCAGGTCGATGGCGAGGACGACGCATGCAGCATCGTCCTCAGTCTGGGGCCGCGCGCGGACGTCATCGAGCCGTCGAGCCTGCGCGCCCGCGTGGCGGCCGAGGCGGCCGCCGTCGCCAAGCGCGCACGCGCCTTCACTGCTTGACGATCTTCACGTCATCGATCGCCGCCTCGACGAGGCTGGCGCCGGAGGCATCCGCCGCCTCGATCAGGATCCGGATCGCCTGACCCGCAAATGCCGTGACATCGACGCTCGCCGGCGCCCAGGCCGCATCATCGTCATTGGCGGCCCCGAGCTCCTGGAACACGGTCGTCTTCCCGGCGGCAACGATCGACACTCGCAGGAAATCGGCGGTCGAGGAATTCGATCCGTGTGCGAGGTAGTAGCTGAAGCTCAGCGTGAGCGTGCCAGACGCGGGCAGCGTGACGATCGGTGACTGAATCGACGTGCGGCCGCCGTCCACGTCATTGGCGCCAGCCGATGACCCCGCCAGCCGGCCGGTCGACAGATCGTTGACGCCGCTGACGGTCGTGCCGAGCTGCTTCGTGCCCTCCGAAGACGTCGATTGCGGATCGCCGCGCTCCCAGAGCCCGAGCGAGGCGTTGTCGGTCGCGTCAGGGTTTCTCGTCCAGCCCGTGTCTGTCTCGAAATCGTCGGCGAAGACGACCTCCTCCGGGAGCGCCGGCGACAACTGCACGTCGACCACGTTTGAGGGCGTGGTGGACGAGACGGTCACGCGTCTTACAACCGGAGCGTAGCCCGATGCGGAGAAGCGGATGTCGTACGTGCCAGGCGGGACGAACACGTGGTACCCGCCAAACGCACCGCCGCTGTTGTTCGTCTCCCCGTTCGCGAACGTGACGTTCACGAGGTCGACCCGCGCCGCGATCGGCGCCCCTGTCAGCGCGTCGGTGACGTGGCCCGACACCGGGATCGGCCGCTCGAGCACCGTGAGGATGCCGGGCCACACGAGTGCCGCCTCGTTCAGCGCGCTCGCGTAGGACGGCTGGAACTGCGTGTGGGTCTCGATGAGGAACGCGTACGCACCCATTTTGGCGAACTGCCATTCCGGATGTTCACCCTCGGCGCTCGGGAGGCGCACCACGCCGCCGTAGCCCGACGCGCGCGAGAGATTAACGGCCTCCTGCCGCATCCAGCTCGTGAACGGGTGGCTCAGGCAGCGATACCCGTACAACACTTCGCGGCCGCTCGAGTGGTAGTCGATCACTTTCGCAAACCGCTCCGCCTGGGACCAGATCATCATCGTCTGTGTTTCGGCCTCGGAGGCCGCGGACGGTCCCTTGTACGTGTCGGAAGAGGCGCTGGTGCTGCCGGCGCACGACGCGGTCCAGCCCTGCGGGTAGTTCCGGTTCTGATCGACGCCGGTGCCGCTCGCGAACGGCCGTCGATTCTTGCGCCACATGTTGTTCGCGGTGAATACGAAGTCGTAGCCGTCGGGGTTCCAGACCGGCGCGATCCAGATCTCGTGGCCATCGACCGCTGCCGTGATCCTCGCATCCGTTCCATAGCCGGCCGTGAGGCGGCTCGCGGCGTCGAGCGCGATGACCGGCGTGCTGATCTCCCGCGCGTGATGCGTCGCAACGATCAGCATCGCCGGCTCGTCTTCGTCAGCCGCGACGTTGTCGGAGATTTTCAGCGCGAAGAGGTGTCGGCCTTCGACCGTCGGCGGCGCGTCATAGGTCTCCGTGATGTCGACGTACTGGGCTATCTCCGGATGCGCGAGGGCAATCTCCTGCATCCGGAGCAGGACGCCGTTCAAATCCGAGTACCCGGTCGGCACGGCCTGGGCGAAGGCGGCGTCCGGGAAGGCGCACGGGGCCAGCGCAAGCGACACGACGAGCGCGCGAATGTTCATGTGACCTCTATAAGAAGCGGGGCACCGGCGCCAAAGCAATCCCGCTGCCACCCTCAAACGACGCACGAAAGAACGAAGAACGAAGGACGAAGCACGGCAAGCGCAGGCGGAAGCGGACAATGTACCGCCCGACCGGACGACGGTTGGCCAGGGCCGCGGAATACGCGGAATAGCGGAACACGCCGAATGTGCCGAAAAAGAAAGGAGATGAAGGCGCGCTTTGCCCTTCGGACCATCGAACCGACGAACTTCGGTTCGGGATGGCTGAGTGGAGTGCTGTCGGCCGCGCTGGGCCTCATCGGCCTCGGGGCGGTCCTGTGCTTTCACTTCCCGTCGGCCCTGACCGTCCCCGAGGCGCGCGCGCTCTATCCGCTCGCATACATTCGGGCGCTCCTGCACCTCGTGCTGGTGGCGGCATTCGTTCTGGGCGCGATCAGCCTATCGCGCCGCCGGAACAAGGCGCTCGGGACCGTCGGCGTCGGCGCCGCGCTCGTTGCGGCGCTCCTCGGCGGATCGCAGGTTCCGGTCGACGGGGAGCTCGAGAAGGGTCCGTTTCTCGGGCTCGACTGGTTTCTCCTCAACCTGATCCTCTATTCGATCATCTTCGTTCCGCTCGAACGCCTGTTCGCGCGGCTGCCCGAGCAGGGCGTCTTCCGCCGTGGATGGAAGACGGACCTCGCGTACTTCTTCGTGAGCGCGCTGTTCGTTCAGGTGATGACGATCCTGACGCTGAAGCCGGCGATGACGCTCTTCGACTGGGCGGTCGTGCCCGGCGTGCAGGCCCGAGTCGGCTCCATGCCGGCCGTCGTGCAGTTCGCGGCGCTGCTGCTCGTGGCCGACTTCACGCAGTATTGGGTGCACCGCGCCTTCCACGCCGTGCCGCTGCTCTGGCGGTTCCACGCCGTGCATCATTCCGCAACGGAAATGGACTGGCTGGCCGGATCGCGCCTGCACCTCGTCGACATCGCCGTCACGCGCGGCCTGACCTACGTACCGATCTATTTGTTGGGTTTCGGGGACGGGCCGCTGTTTGCGTACCTCGTCGTCGTGAGCGCCCAGGCCACGTTCATCCACGCGAACGTCCGTTTCGACTTCGGCTGGCTGCGCTGGGTCGTCGCCACGCCGCAGTTTCATCACTGGCATCATGCGGCGGAAGCGCAGGCGGTCGACAAGAACTTCGCCGTCCACGTACCGGTCCTCGATGTGATCTTCGGAACCGCCTATATCCCCCCTCGCTGGCCCTCCGCGTACGGTCTGGCGCATGAATCCGAGCCGCCCTCGGGCTACGTCAGACAGTTCCTGTGGCCGTTCCGGTGGCGTTCGAGACCGCACAGATCTTCATAAAGACGACTGCGCTTTACGGAAAGAGCCTCGTGCGCGGAACGAGTTCTTTCGGCGTCGACGCGCTGCTCCAGAAGAGCCGTGCGATGGCGGAGCCCCCCTTCTCGTAGAACTCCATCCGGATGGCATACCGCTGACCGGCGGTCAACGAGATGGTTCCGCTGTTCTCTGTCGTCGCATGGTCCGTCCAGTTATTCACCAGCAGCTGACCGTTGACCCACAGCCTCACGCCGTCGTCGCTCTGCGTGTAGAAGGTGTAGACCTGCGTGAATTGCGCCTGGACCTGGCCGGTCCAGCGTGCGCTGAACGTGTCGGCTGCGATTGCGGCTGCAGGTGATCCTGCGCCCCAGGTGAAGGCTACGATCGGGTCAGTTCTCGTGACGGTCGTGCCGGTGAGGTCCGCGTTGTTGAAGTACGTCACCGACAGGCCGCTTCCAGTGCCGCTGCTCGAGACGCGATACGTGGCCCTGTACGTCATGTTGGTCGCCGGCGTCGAGATGTTGTGCGTCGCCGCGCCGCCGTCCGACCACGACACGAACTGATAGGTGGAACCGCCGGATGCCTGCGGGGACATTGCTCCGAGGGTGCGCACGACTCCGACGACGCTCTGGAAGGTCAGAGGCGTCGTGACCGGCTGGCCGTCGAGCCGCAGGAGGAGACCGGCCGGATTCGTGGCGAGCGTCAGTTGAACCTTGCGCGGACGAATGTCGCGCTGAGTAGTGTGCGTCAGGCCTCCCGAGTCGCGAACCGTCAGATAGATGCGATACCAGACATTCGTTTCGGTATGGCCGGTCGTTGGAATCGTGAACGAGCCGCCGGTCGCGCCGTTTCTCGGTTGAATGAACGGATGCGTGTGAGCATCGTGGTGGAAGTCGACCCGCCACGTGAATGCGCTCGCCGGAAGGTTGCCCTGCTCGGGATCGGTACCCGTGCCTGAATAATTGATGACCATGCCGCCGCGGTAGAGCAGGCCCGCAGCGGGTTGCGTGATAGTAGCGGTCGGCGCCCGGTTGGCCGAAACCGTGAGCACCGCCTGGTTGCTCGTCACGCTCCCGGCGGCGTTGCTGACGACGGCGCGGAAGCGCGCGCCGTTGTCGGCCTGCGAAACCGACGAGATCCTGTAGTCGGGTGCCGTCGCGCCGGCGATGTTCGCACCGTTTCGCTGCCATTGGTACCGAAGCGGCGCCTGACCGGAGGCGCGCACGCTGAACGTCACGGACCCGCCGGGGGCAACGGTCCGGCTGGCTGGGTGGCTGCTGATGCTCGGCGCCGCGCCGTACGTGATGCGATAGACGACGCCCGTCGCCGCGCCGGTGCCGCGCGCGAGATAGTACAAGTCGCCATCGTCGGACACCTTCAGATCCACGGGAAAGCTGATCCCTGTCGCGAAAGTGACGACCGCGTTGTCGAGCGGGTCGAGCTTCCGGATCCAGCCGGCGCAGTAGTCGGCGAAGAAGTAGTCGCTGAGGTACTCGCCGGGAAATCGGATTAAGAGAGGAGAGTAGAAGGCTCCGCCGGTAATCGCGCACCGGCCGCTCGCGTGATCGTACACGTAACGCGGACTGACGAACCTCGGATCCGACGTCGTGCCTTCAGTGGTGGGCCATCCGTAGTTCGCGCCGCGCTCGCCGTCGTTGATCTCTTCCCAGGTGTTCTGGCCGACATCGTTGATGAACATCTCGGGCCCGGACGGATTGAAAGCGAACGTGAACGGGTTCCGAAGCCCCAGCGCCCAGATGGCGCGGTTTCGTCCGGCCGCCGTGCCGAAAAACGGATTGTCGCTGGGGATCGTGCCGTCCTTGTTGATCCGCAGGAGCTTGCCGAGCAGGTTGTTCATCGACTGCGCGTTGGCCCCGTTGGCATTCTCGCCGACCGCCGCGTACAGCCTCCCATCGGGGCCGAACGCGAGCGCGCCACCGTTGTGATTCGTCGCGCTGCTCAGGTTGTCGAGCTCCAGAATGACGACCTCGGACCCGGGGACCGCGACATCTCCGTTGGCCGTGAAGCGGCTGATCCTGTTGTGAATGGGCGCCGAAGACGTCGTGTAATACACGTACACGAACCGGTTCGTGGCGAAAGCCGGATCGAACGCGACACCGAGGAGGCCGCGTTCTCCCACTGAGCTGACGCTCAGTGTAAGAAAGGGCGTGGGGAGGAGCGCGCCGTCCTTGATGACGCGGAGGCGCCCGGTCTGCTCACAAACGAAGAGCCGGCCGTCGGGCGCGAACTGCATCGCCGTCGGGCTCGACAGCCCGCTCGCGACGAGCGCCTCGGTGAATCCGGAAGGAACCGTCGCGGCGCGCGCGAGCGATCCGAGAAAACTGATGACGGCGGCGACCGTAAGGAGAGAGCAGAATCGCTGAGCTCGCATCGCGTGCGCTCGTTTGGGGCGGCGCGCACGCGTGCAAAAAGGACGCCGACGGTTCGAGTTACCTCGCGCCGGTGGGCGCGAGTCTCGAGGCGAATTGCTCCGCGTCCTGAGACGTCGACTTGAAGTACGGCTCGCTGCGAAGCTTCATTTCGCCGGCGCTGACGAGCGAGCGCGCTTCGTCGACCCGGCCGAGGGCGGCGAGACAGAGGCCGAGGCGCACCTGCGCTTCCGCGGTTCGTGGATCGTTTTCTCCGAGCCGCGCCGACCGTGTCGTGAGCGCGCGCCGCAGAAACGGTTCCGCGCGCGCAGCGTCGCCGCGCTCGGTGAGAAGCCGTCCGAGCCCGATGAGCACAGCCTCGAGCCTCGGATGCTTGTCCGACAGCGTGCGTTCGAGCTGGGAGAGCGCCGTTCGATACAGCGCCTCGGCGCCGGGATCCCGCTTCGCCATCAGCACCCCGGCCAGGCCTCCCTGAAGCGATCCGATCTGCCAGTGGTTGTCGCCGTAGATGCGCCGCACCATCGCGAGCGCCTCGCGGAAATGCCGCTCCGCTTCGTCGTATTTTTCCTCGAGCGTGAGAACGGCGGCGAGGTTGCCGAGCACCGTGGCGACGTAATAGTGCTCTGCCCCGAACAGCCGGCGATCGAGATCGAGCGCCTTTCTGAACAGATTCTCCGCTTCGACGTACTGGCCGCGATCGCGCAGCACGAACGCGAGGTTGTTCGTCACGGTCGCCGTGTTCGAGTGCAGCTCGCCGAGGCGCCGCAGATCGAACTCGAGCACCTGCCGGTAGAGCCGCTCGGCTTCCGCGAGCTCCCACTTCTGGTGCAGCATCAGCGCGAGATTGTTCTTGGCCGTCGCGGTCTCGAGGTGATCGGGGCCGAGCAGCTTCTCCCGCATCGTGAGCACCTGGCGCGCGGTCGTCACGGCCGGCTCGAGCTGCCCGCGGTGCTGAAGGATCGTGGCCAGGCCTTCCAGGTCGCTCGCAATCTCTTCGTGATCCGTACCGAATTCCTTCTGATGGAGCGTGAGGGCCTCCCGCTGCAGCGCCTCGGCCTCGACGTACTTGCCCTGGAAGTCGAGCGCCAGCGCGAGGCCCCGCAGCGTCTTACCCACGTCCGGATGTCCCGCTCCAAGGCGTTCACGCCGAAGCGCGAGCGTTTCGCGGTGCAGTCGTTCGGCGTCCGCCGGCTTGCCCGCTTCGAGCGCGAGACGCGCCAGCTCCGACTTCGCCGCCGCCGCCTTTTCATCCTCTCGAAGCGATTGGCGGATCTCGAGCGATCTCTGGAGCAGCGGCTCCGCGCGGTCGTACACGCTCAGCTCGCGGTACAGCCTTCCCACGAGCAGCATCATCTCTGCCTGCAGATCCGGCTGGCCGGCGAGATCGGTTTCGATGCGGGCAGCGCCGCGATCGAGGAGCTCGCGTGCGGTGATCTGTGACGCGTTCGCGCGGGCCGGATCCGCGACCGCGAACAGGCTCGCGAGGAAGCGGCTCACCTCGGTCGCCTTGGCGGCCTCGCGAGAGGCCACGCGGGCCTGCCAGGCGGTTCCTATCAGCCCCCCCACGAGCGACAACACGATGAGTGTCGTGGCGGCGACGCCAATCGCGTGCCGCCGGATGAACTTGCCGGCGCGATAGCGTGCCGAGTCGCGCCGCGCGGCAATCGGGCGTCGGTCCCGGTACCGGCGGAGGTCGTCGACCAGCGCGCCGGCGGTCGCATAGCGCCGCGTCGGATCCTTCTGCAGCGCCTGCATCACGATCGTGTCGAGATCGCCTTTGAGCTGGCGCCGCCGTGGTTCGGTCCCGCTCTTGCGGTTCCGTCCGACTGCAACCGACGGCCGTTCGACGTCGCGCGCCGTGATCGCGCGCTCGACCTCCGCCGCCGTCAGCTTCGTCAGTTGATGCGGCCCGTGTCCCGTCAGGAGGTGATAGACGAGCGCGCCGAGCGCGTAGACATCGGTCGCAGTCGTCACCGGCTCACCCCGGACCTGTTCCGGCGCGGCGTACTCCGGCGTCATCGGTCCGCTGCCGAGCCGGGTCAGCGTGGCATCCGCCGCCGCGTCATCGTCTTCATGCAGGACCTTCGCGATTCCAAAGTCCAGCAGCTTGACCTGTCCCGATGCCGTCACGAGCGTGTTCGAGGGCTTCAGGTCGCGATGGACGACGAGGTTCTGGTGCGCGTACTGCACGGCCTCGCAGACCTCGATGAAGAGATCGAGCCTCGCGTCGACATCCAGGCCGCGCGTGTCGCAGTACTTCGTGATCGGCTCGCCGTCCACGTACTCCATCGCGAAGTACGGCCGGCCGTCGGGCGTCATGCCGCCGTCGAGCAGCCGGGCGATGTTCGGGTGTTGCAGCCGTGCGAGGATCTGCCGTTCCCTGAGGAACCGCCGCATGATCTCGCCGCCGCCAGGAAAACCGCCGCCGACGATCTTCAGCGCGACCTGCTGATCGAACTGGCCGTCGTCGCGGTTGGCGAGCAGCACGCGGCCCATGCCGCCGCGGCCGATCTCGCTGATGATGCGGTACGGGCCGATTCGATCGCCCGTCTTGTTTTCCGTTTCTTCAACCTCCCCGGTCGATGCGGCGCGAACGAGGCCGGCCGCGTAGTCAGCGGCCGGGGTGTCGAGGAAGGACTCCGTGTGCGCGTCTGCGGCGACGAGCGCCTCGAGGTCGGCGCGCAGCTTCGGGTTTCCGGCGGAAGCCCGCTCGATAGCGTCGGCGCGCGCACGCGGATGGAGTTCGAGCACGTCGTCGAGGATCGCCTCGATCCGCGACCATTCCTCCGGGGAGAAGGAGGTGGGCATGGCGCTCTTTTCAGCCCTGGTTGTCCTGGATGGCCTGGAAGA
>DATAFJ010000154.1:0-3812 GCA_036257535.1 Vicinamibacterales bacterium
CCTCGCCCTCTCGCGGCTCAACGAGAAGTCCTTCAGCGACGATGGATACATGGTCGTTTGGCTGAGCTTGATGTGCGTCTTCGGGGTGGCGACCGGCGTCTGGGAACTCCGGCGCCAGGCACGGGATGTTGTGTCGCCGCACAAGCGCCGGCTGGAGGCGTTGCTGAAGGATCTCGATGCTCCGTAGATTGCAGACTAGAGATGTCCGCGATGAGCATCCGCAGCGACGCCTCACTGTCTTAGCTCGCGCGTCTCGCACGCGAGCACCGTCGGCCCGTAAGTCGAACCACGTGTCGTGTCAGAACTGTGTCAGATACCCTCTGAAACCCAGGTGAATCGTAGCGGGTTTACGAGGGAGCGGCGCGCCTCGCCGCTCGAACTGTGTCAGACGTCGAATTTTGTCCGATCACTTGCAGTGATGAGAAGAGCAGAAGGAGTGGGTCACTGGCGGTTGATCGATTTCGACGCGCGCGCCGCCAGCCAGTTCTGCATCAGCACCACGCGCGCTTCGTCGCCGGGCTGGGGGTCGGCCCGGCGGGTGATCAGGAGCCGTCCGTCCTTGGCCACGTCGAACATTGGGAATGAGACCCCGTCTGCTGCGTCCTGGACCAGAATCGCCGATGGCGGGCCGATGGCGAGGGCGTCCGTTGTCAGCGGCACGACATTGAACTGGCCACGCATCGCGCCGCCCTGGGCCGTTGGGCTGAAGTACCAGAGCAACTTGCCGTCCCCAGAAAACCTAGGCCGTGAGCCACCGTTCGAGGTGACCTGACGGCGCTCGCGAACATCTGGCAGTGTGGTGACGAAGATGTTCGGCCGGTCGCTTCGGCTCCTATCGGTGAACGCCAGGAACTGCCCATCCGGCGACAGATCGAACCACGGCACTATGGGATCCGCATTGGCTGGAAACACCGCCTCGGACTCTTCCAGGGTCCCGTTCGGTCCCACCGTCGCCCGGCGGAGGCGATTCGCGCCCTTCTCGTCTCGCGTGAAGTAGATCTCCTGACGGCCCGCCGTCATTCGCGCGCGAAGGCCGGCCACGAGCTTGCGGCCACCAGTCGATCCGTCTGCGGGCCAATCGTAGATCTCTGACGTTTCGACGCCGCCCACACCGAAGTACAGCCGCCCGCCAGGCGCCCAGGAGACCCTGGCCCCGAACGTCATCGCGCCCGCCTGCCGAGGCGGCGGCACCAGGGTGTCCGTGCCCGTGGCGAGATCGCGTATCACGAGGTCTGCTCTGAAGTCAAGGGCCCACGGTTGACATGAGCACCCGGCCACCCTCCGGTGCGAGCTCGAAGGACGTGTTGGTCATCTCGAGCGCGGGGCCCGGAACCGGTGTCGTCTGCCCGGAACGGGTCACCCAGACGAGATTGCGACGATTCCTTGCCGCGAATCTCACGAGGAGCGTGCCGTCGCGCGCTGCGTCGAAGTCGGTCGCGCCAGGTTGAACGATGGCCGCCCGCGTCAGGTCAAGCGCGCCGTCCTCGAATGGTGCGATCCAGACACCGGGGTTCGTCAGTCTGCGTATGAACAACAGGTGGTTCGGGGCGACAAACCGCTGGAACCACATATCCATGTCACTCGACAGCGGAGTCCGCCGGCCGTTCTCGACGATGTCCAGACGTTGGGCGTCGTCTTCACCTCGCACATGCACCCCCAGGACCAGTCGATTACCAGGCGCCATCGTCAGGAAATGGGCGTCGACTTCTTTCGCCGGATCCAGCGGCACGTGGAGTTCCGGCGTGCCGCCGGCCGCCCGCACGCGGTAAATACTGTCCCGCCACACCGAAAAGACGATGGTGTCGTCCGGCAGCCAGAGGCCCGTCAGCATCTGGCCGGGGCCGGGAATCTTGCCGACGACGAACGGTGTGCCGCCAGCCGCTGGAATCGTGCGAATGGCCGATTCGGCCGCGAAACCGATGGTCTGGCTGTCGGGCGACCAGAAGAGAGTCCGCCCCGAGAGTGACACGGCGCCGAGATCCGCGGCCACGCCGGAGGCAAGCGCGTGGACGTACAGCCTCCCGTCCTTGACATACGCGATCCGCTCGCCATCGGGCGCGAATGCGAAAAGGGAACTCTCGGCGATCGCCTTCGGCAAATCGAAACGACGCACGGGCGCGACTGCCGCGCCGGGTTTTATCATCCAGCCCGCGACGCCCGCCGCGGCAGCGATGCCGAGCGCGCCGAGCGCGAGCACCAGCATCCGGGCGGCCGATCGCGCCCGCGGCGGCGGGATGGCCTCACGCGGATCATCGGCGCGCGCGAGCGCGATGCGCGCCTCGCCGATGTCGCGCAGCCGCAGCCTGGGATCGCGCTCCAGACACCGCTCGAGCAGCCGGCGCATGCCAGGCGGCGTATTCGCCGGCAGGGCCTTGAAGTCCGGCGTGTCTTTGATCACCGCGGCGATCACCTCGGTGACGGTCGCGCCGCCGAAGAGCTGACGGCCGGTGAGCATCTCCCAGACGACCGCGCCGAAGGCCCAGATGTCCGAACGCTTGTCGGCCGGGCGGCCCGTGGCCTGCTCGGGGCTCATGTAGCCGGCGGTACCGAGGATGACGCCCGCCTGGGTCATCGCCGGCGACTGCATCGTCTCCATCGACGGGCTCACCGCCGGATTGGCCGCCGCGGGATCGCTCGCGCGCGCGAGACCGAAATCGAGCACCTTGACGGCACCGTCATCACGGATCTTGATGTTGGCCGGCTTGAGATCGCGATGCACGATGCCGGCCTCGTGCGCCACTTCGAGAGCCTCGGCAATCTGCGCAGCAATCCTGATGGCGTCGGGTATCGGCAGGCCCACCCCCGTCCGGACGGCGCTGTCGCGAATCACCTCGCTGAGCGTGTGGCCGGGCACGAACTCCATGACGAGCGCCTCGTGCCCAGCGGTCTCGACCGTGCCGTAGATCTGCGCGATGCCCGGGTGGTTGAGCGCGGCGAGCGTCCGCGCCTCGCGCTCGAATCGCTGTCGCCGATCGGCGTCGCCGGCAAAGGAGTCGGGCAGGATTTTTAGCGCGACGTCACGATGGAGCTTCGTGTCGCGGGCGCGAAACACCTGTCCCATCCCACCTTGGCCGATGGCAGCGGTCACTTCGTAAACGCCGAGGCGTGTGCCGGGAGTGAGGGACAAGGCAGCGTGATTATACGGTCGCTCTCCGCTTGGCTGCTCTTGCCCGAGTGCGCATGCGGCGCCGTCAGACCCAGCCCTCTCCAGGTCCAGACTGAGCCCGTAAGTCACCAGAAACGCTGTGTGAAAACTGTGTCAGATGCGCCCCCGAACCTCGAATCGCCTCCGGACACCTGCCCGCGCAGAGTCATACGATCTAGCCGTTCGGTGCAATTGACGACTATCTCGAAACCCAGAAGGCGACTGCGAACACGCAGAGAGAGCGATTGAATTCGACCGAGAACGTTTGCACGTCGTCAACTCGTTCTGGGGATGTTCTCGGCCATTAACGCACTGTCCTTGAGAGTTTCCAGGCGACGCGGCGGGTCGGAGGCGCGAGTAACCGCACCGTCAACATGGACGTTGGGCGCTGCGCAAGGTTCTGAAGCGGTTCAAACAGTGGCGGCGGCTCGAGGAGGACGTGAGGATGCTGACGACGTCGCGGCCGAACCTGTCGGCCGTCTATAACTAAGAATCTGACGAGCCGGCCGACATGGCAGCTATATCGGCTGGCCTGGTTGTAAGGGGCCTATGCGGTACGGCCGCATCATTTCATTGTCCTCGTGCTCGACGATGTGGCAATGCCAGACGAACTGGCCGGCCGTATTGAACTGCGCCCGCACGCGAGTCACTTGTCCGGGATAGGCAA
>DATAFJ010000170.1:0-15094 GCA_036257535.1 Vicinamibacterales bacterium
GGTGACGGCAGGCGCGGTGTTCGCCGATCTGCTTCGGGTCTGCGCGTATCTCGGCGCGCGACTCTGATGCCGCGCGATACCGCCCTCGCTTTCGCGCCGGCAAGCGTCGGCAACGTGGCGGTCGGCTTCGACATTCTCGGCCACAGCGTGCCGGTCATGGGCGATCGCGTCCGCGCGATCAGAATCCCGGATCGCAGCGTGCGCATCGCCGGCATTACGGGCGTCGTCACCGACCTCCCGCTCACGGCCGAGCGCAACACCGCCGGGATGGCCGTCGCGAGCCTGATCGAACGCCTGGGGCTCGACCACGGCTTCGAGCTGACGATCGAGAAGGGCATCCCGCTCGGCTCGGGGCTCGGCGGATCCGCCGCGTCGGCGGTCGCCGCGGTCGTTGCCGCGAACGCACTCCTCGCTCAGCCGGCAGATCCGATCGATCTCCTGAAGTGCGCGATCCGGGGCGAGGCGGTCGCAAGCGGCACCGCGCACGTCGACAACATCGCGCCGTCGCTGTATGGCGGGCTCGTCCTCACGGTCGGCATCGACGAGCCGATCGTCCGGCATATCCCCGTGCCGGACGTCGTCCGCTGCGTGCTCGTCCATCCGCACATGGAGCTCACGACGCGCGCCTCCCGGGGCGTTCTGCAGAGGACGACGGCGTTGTCGGATGTCGTGTGGCAGCAGGCGAACCTGGCGGGATTTCTGACCGGCTGCTTCACGGGAGACGTCGGCCTCATCCGCGCCTCGATGATCGACGTCGTGATCGAGCCGCAGCGCAAGGCGCTCATTCCAGGCTTCGACGCGGTCAAGGATGCGGCGCTGACGAATGGATCGCTCGGCTGTTCGATCTCGGGTGGCGGGCCGACGGTGTTCGCGTGGTGTGAAGACGCACAGGCGGCGTCGGTCCGCGATGCGATGGTTCGTGCGTTCGGCTCGCACGGCGTCGCGTCGGACGCGTGGATCGTCCAGATCGAAAACGTTGGGGCTCGTCTCACGTGACTCTCACCAGTACCCGTGACGCTGCCAGCACCGCCACGCTCAGCGAAGCAATCGCGCGCGGGCTTGCGCCCGACGGCGGCCTCTACGTGCCGCCGGCGATGCCGCGGACATCGCCCTTGGATTTCGACGGGCTCGAGGCGCTTCCGGAGATTGCGGCGCGGCTGCTCCGGCCCTTTTTCGCCGGCGATCCGCTCGAACCCGAGCTCGCCGCGATCTGCGCCGAAGCGCTCGACGTGCCGGCGCCGGTCGTGCCGATCGATCGCGCGCCGGGCGCGGCCAGCGTGCTCGAGCTGTTTCACGGACCCACGTCCGCCTTCAAGGATTTCGGCGCGCGCTTTCTCGCGGCGTGTCTTGCGCGGACGCATCGCAATTCGCGGGCGACCGGGGGGCAGGGGCCCCCGGATCGAGCAAAGCTCACGATGCTCGTCGCCACGTCGGGCGACACCGGTGGGGCAGTGGCGGCCGCGTTCTTCGGACGGTCGTGGGCCGACGTCGCCCTGCTGTATCCGAAGGGACTCGTGTCGGCCCGGCAGGCGCAGCAGCTCGCCTGCTGGGGAGGCAACGTCCGGACGTTCGCCGTGCAGGGCACGTTCGACGACTGCCAGCGCGTCGTCAAGGAGGCCATGCTCGATCCGGCCCTGTCGCGCGTCCGCACGCTGTCGTCCGCGAACAGCATCAACATCGGCCGTCTGCTCCCGCAGATGTCCTACTACGCCGCGGCGAGCCTTGCCATCTTTCGGCGCGAATCGCGCAGGCCGAACTTCATCGTGCCGACCGGCAATCTGGGGAACGCCGTCGCGTGCGTGTGGGCGCGCGAGATGGGTCTGCCGATCGGCAGAATCGTCCTCGCGACCAATCGCAACCGGACGATCGTCGACTATCTCGAGCGGGGCGACTGGCGGCCTCGCCAGAGCGTCGCGACGCTCGCGTCCGCGATGGACGTCGGCAATCCATCGAACATGGAGCGGCTGAACGCGCTGTTTCCCGGCGTCGAGAACCTTCGCGGGCACGTGACGGCGCACTCGGTCACAGACGACGAGATCCGGGCCACGATCGGACGCGACGCGGCGGAGCTCGATCGCGTGTGGTGCCCTCACTCGGCGGCAGCCGCCCACGTGTATCGCACCGTTCGCGCCGAAGATCCGGACGCGCACTGGGTGATCGTCGCCACCGCTCATCCCGCGAAGTTCAACGACATCGTCGAGCCGCTCGTCGGCCGCGAGGTTCCGATCCCGCCGGCTCTGGAGCGTTTGCTGTCGCTGCCACGGTCGGAAGAGGATCTCATCCCGACACTCGACGCGCTTCGCGGCCGACTTGAAGCCACGGGCTGATTAGCGTTAGAGTGGTGGCACGTCCAGCGGTTTCTGCTGATACAGGCCCGCCGATGCGAATTCCTCAGTAGCTCCTCCGCGTCCCTGATTTTCTCGACAATCAGCTGAAGGTTCGGCTCAAGCCGGACGCTACCTTCCTCATCGTAGTGTCCGGCTTCAGCCGGACGAGGATCCGTCGTCATGTCCGAAACAGCTATACGTGTTCGTGATCTCGTCAAGGTGTACTCGCGCCGGGGGCAACCGGCGGTTCGCGCCGTCGACGGGCTGAGCTTCGAGGTTGCGCGCGGCGCGATCTTCGGTCTGCTCGGCCCGAACGGCGCCGGCAAGACGACCGTCGTGCGCATCCTCTCGACGCTGGCGCGGCCTTCGTCCGGCTCCGCCACCGTGCTCGGCTTCGACGTCGTCGGCACGCCGCTCGAAGTGCGCCGCCGCATCTCGGTCGTGATCCAGGAGAGCGCGGCGGAGCTCTTCCTCACGGTCCGCGACAACCTCGGTACGTTCGCGCGCTTCCACGGCCTCGGCTTGGGAGAGATTCGCGAGCGCGCCGATCGTGTGCTCGACGATTTCGGACTCACGGCCGAAGCGGGCCGCAAGGTTATGGATCTGAGCGGCGGCTTCCGCCGCCGCGTTCAGGTCGCCAAGGTCTTCATGGTCCCGACACCCGTCGTCTTTCTGGACGAGTTCTCGACCGGCATGGACCCGCTGCTGAAGCGCCGCGTGATGGACAAGCTGCGCCAGGAGGCGGCTGGCGGCAGGACGATCGTGTTGACGACACAGATCCTGGGGGAGGCGGAGGAGTTGTGTGACGACATCCTGATCATCAACCGCGGGCGTGAGGCGGCGCGCGGCGATCTGAACACGCTGAAGCTGCTGTCGCAGGGCGTGTACGACGTCACGATAACGTTCGACGCGCTGCCCTCGGGCATCGAGGACGAACTGAAGGCGCGCAGCCCGTCGCGGCTGTCGATCGCGCACAACACGATCGAGATGACGGTCAGAGAAGACGGTCAGAACATCCTGGCGATCGTCGGAAGCCTGGCCTCACGCGGCCGCGTGCTCCGGCTCGAGGTCGGCGGCGCGAGCCTCGAAGATATTTTCGTGGAGCTGACGAAGGGGGGACAGTCATGAGCGCCTTCGGCGCGGTGATGTACCGGGAAGGAAAGATCCGCGCGACCAACGGCCTGTTCATCTTCTGGGACGTCGTCTATCCGCTCGGCTATCTGCTCGTGTTCGGCGTGGCGATGAACGAGGCGTTCGGCTTCACGAAGCTGCCGGTGGATTACAACGCGTTCTTCCTGGCGGGCGTGCTGGGGATGGCGGGGTTCGGCATCGCGTCGAACACCGCCTGGTCGTTCTTCATGGACCGCGACAACGGCATCTTCTACGAGATGCTCACGTATCCGATGAGCCGCGCGGAGTATCTGCTCGGCAAGGTGCTGTTCAACGTCGCGATCGCGCTGCTGCAGGCGGTGGTCACGGTGCTGCTCGCCTCGGCGCTGCTCGGCGTGCCGCTGAGGCCGGAGGCGCTGCCGCTGCTCGTCGCCGCGGTCACGATCGGCACGGCCGGGTGGTTTTTCTTCTACGCGATATTCGCGCTCGCCATCAGGCGGAACGACGCGTTCAACACGGTCACGTCGATCTTCTACTTCGCCTTTCTGTTCGCGAGCTCCATGTTCTACCCGATCGAGCCCTTGCCGGCCGCGTTCCGGGCCGTCGCGCTCGTCAACCCGATCACCTGGCACGTGGACGTCATGCGGTTTGCCACGATCGGCGTCGGAGACGCGGGACGGATAGCGGTCGAGGCGGCGGCGTTTCTCGTGTTTACCGCCGCCTCGTTCGTGGGGGCGCTCGTGGTGCTGCGACGGGAAGGCTGAAGGCGCCTACTCCGGACGGACTCGCTCGGCGAGCACGCGGCCGTCGCTCTGCACGTGACCGTCGGCGCGCGTGGACTGGTTGTTCCCCAGCCCCGAGCAGGAGCGGTCCTTGAACTCCGTCGTGGCGTTCGTGAAGAACCGCGTGCCGTTGATGCTGAACGACAGCGACGGGCACGTGCCCGAGAGCCCGGCGAGAGCGCCGCGGCGATCGACGCCCTGCGCGTTCTCGAGCTGTACTTTCTCGGCGCGGATCACACCGGCAATGACGGGTCCTTCGACCTCCACCTGCTGGCCGTTCACGAGCAGCTCGCATGTGACGCGCCGGAAGAGCGTGGCGGCCGTCGTGGCGACGGTCTGCCCGGCGGCGGTGAAAAAGCGGTTCGGACAGCCGCCGGTCAAGCCTGCCACGTTTCCGAGGATTTCACTGTCGGCGACGCCGTCATCGTTGCGGTCGTTGTCCCGTCCGCTGACGCCGTCTCGAAGCGTCGCCGAGTTGCCGCTGACCGATACCGTAATCGACACGACTTGCCCTTCCTGGAGCGTCCCCAGCGCCAGCATTGCGTTGACGGACGGCCCGCTGAACTGCAGGCGGACCGCGCCGGGCGGGACGCGCGACAGCGCGAAACGCCCGTCGCCGCCTACGCGGGTCGACACGGCGGTGTTCGCAACGGTGACGTCCAGCGGCGACACCGGATTGACGACCAGGCCGTTGATAGTGGCACCGGCGAGCTGAGCTGTCGGGCTCGCGGGCGACGAGGGTTCGCCAGCCGGCGGTCCTCCGTCGCTGCACGCGATGAGGGTCAGCGCGAGGGCAGCAGCGAGGACCAGTCGGCTGCAACCGCGGAGGGGTGCCATGATTTCCTCCATCCGCAATTCGCAGGGCGCAGCCGACCGGATGGCAGAAAGGCTGCAACGTATATGCCCCGGGATGCGCTCTCCATTTCCGGCTGAATTCCCGACGCATTCCAACCGCATGGATCGGCATGCGCCGACGATGCGCGTAAGGCCTTTCGGATTTCGAAGGGTGGTGCGCCACAAACCCCGGAGGACGGCCATGGACTTCGACACTCGGGTCAAGATGCACATCTACGAGACCGTGGCGGAGACTACAAAGCTGCCGACGTCGAGAGAAGTCGGGGAGGAGCTGCGGGCGACCATCCAGGAGGTCGAGGCGGCTTTTGTAAGGCTTCATCAGAAGCGGCTGCTCGTGCCCGAGCCCGGCCGGCCGTCGTCGATCCGTATGGCGCCGCCGTTTTCGGGAATCCGAACGGCTTTTGCCGTGAACGCGCAGGGGAAAAACTATTTCGCGAACTGCGCGTGGGACGCGCTCGGCGTTCCGGCGGCGCTGCATGCCGACGCCGTCATCGAAGCATCCGACGGACAGACAGGCGAGCGCATGCGGCTCCTCGTCCGGAACGGAAAAGTCGGGTTCGAACCGTGCGTCATCCACTTCGCCGTTCCCGCCGCGCGCTGGTGGGACGACATCATCTACACGTGAGCCACGATGCTCCTCTTCCGGTCGGAAGAGACGGTAAACCAGTGGTGTAGGGTGAACGGCCTGCCGCGACGACCCATTATCAGTCTCGATCAGTTGTGGTCGCTGGCGGTCACGTGGTACGGCAACCGGTTGACGGTCGAGTCCCGGCGCCCGGGGCCCGGCGAGATGACAGGCATCTTCGAAGCGATCGGGTTGAAGGGCTCGTTCTGGAATCCGAACGCCGACGAATGGCGCTCGTCGGTCTAGTCGTTCAAGGCCAGCTCGAAGACGGCACGATCCAGCCGCTCCCTGAACTTCTGATCGGCGTGACACACGAGACAAGCCGTCTGCCCGACGCCCGGCAGGGTCGACACGATCGCGTACGTCTGCCCGCCCGTCGTCCAGGCCAGCGAGGATCGGCCGCGGGCGTCGCGGGAGACGTACACGCGCTTGGCGAGCCATGCGCCCGCCGGCCGCTCAGGGACGTCGTCTTCCCTCGCGGTGACGAGCGTGACAGGCCGTCCATCGACTTCATACGCGACGACTGACGCAGCGGCGCCATCGGCGTCGACGACCGCGGCGCCGCGCACCCGAATGGCGGGCCATCCAGCCCGGACCAGCGGTTGGGCCAGGCTCGTCTCGGGCGCGCGCCGGGCACGCTGCCACGCGCGGACCCGCGCTGGATCGGTCGATTCGAAATCGAGATCGAGATTTCCCGCTTCGAGCCGCTGATGAAGATCGCTTGCGAGCGGCGTGAGCCCGGCGGGTCCGGCTTCGGTAATCAGGTCGGGGCCGATACCGGCGAGTAAGAAGTAACTCGCCCCGCCGACCGCCATCACGAGAGCCGCGGCCGCGGCGACAAGCCCGGGACTAACGTGACGAGGACGTTTGCCGGCTCTTCGCAGGGCCGCGGTCAGCTTTTCCGCGTCGCCCGGCGGCATGGCGACGGCCGGGAGCGCCTCGAGCATCCGTCGCGCGCGCTGCACGGCGTCGAGCGCGCCGCGGCAGTCCTCGCACTCCGCGATGTGGATCCTCACTCGATCGGCCCGGCGCGGATCGAGTCGTCCCTCCGTGTAGGCCGCTAGATCGTCGAGAACATGACGCTGGAACATCTTCATCGCTACTCCACGTCGAGCCTGAGATCCGAGAGCTCGGCGCCCAGTTGCCGCAGGCCGCGCGCGAGCCGCGACGCGACGGTCCCGGTCGACAGACGCAGCACGCCGGCGATCTCCTCATACGACAGACCTTCGAGGTATCTGAGCGCGAGCGGCACGCGGAAGCGAGGCGGGAGCCGCGCGAGCGCTTCACGGACGTGGGTCGCCGTCTCGGCGCGGAGGTAGCGCTGCTCCTGCAGCGCGGGCTGCGACCATACCGGCGCCGCTTCTTCCACGGACACGAGCCGGCGGCTGGCCCGCCGGTAGTCGATCGCCACGTTCGCGACGATGCGGTAGAGCCAGGTCGTGAACTCGGCCTGGTGCCGGAACTGTGCGAGGCGCGTGAGCAGCTTCACGAAGACATCCTGCGTGATGTCGCCGGCCGCCGTCTCGCTTCCGCTGAGATGACACGCGAGCGAGTAGACGCGGTCGCGGCACGCGGCGACGAGCGCCTCGAACGCATCCGGATCGCCCCGCCGGCACGCCTCGAGCAGATCAGGAGAGATGCGCGCGGGCGCGGGCGGCATGACGGTATTTATAAGACGCGCCACGCCGGCCGTTTCATCCCCGCGCGCCAAAGGCAGGTTAGGTCTGTGCGGGATTCTGACCCTCTTCGTACAGCTGGCGCAGCTCGCACTCGCCGTCGCCGGCCACGCCCAGGAACTGCCTGGCGTACTCGATCGCCTCCGACTTCGATTTCGCCTGGAGAATCGCGAGGCCGCCGACGACTTCCTTGGACTCGGTGAAGGGGCCGTCGGTGACGCTGATCTTCCCGTCCGCGAGGCGAACGCGCGCGCCCAGCGCGGTGGGCAGACAGCCTTCGACCGCCAGCAGGTATCCGGCTTTCATACCCTCTTCAATGAGTTTCCCCATCCGGTCCATTTCTGCCTGCGTCGGGGGGACGCCGGTCTCGACCGACTTATAGATGCTGAGAAATTTCACGATGATGTCTCCTTCTACCCACACGTCGAATGAGGAGAGGGGAGATCGACAAGGCTTCCGCTATCTCAGCCGTTCGGAGCTAATCCTCGCTCGCAAGGGCCAGCGGCGCCCACACCATCCTAAACGAGGCCCCGTCCGAAGCCTCCGCGGCGCAGTTGGGCGATGGCGCGGTCCCGACCTTCTTCGTCGAGCGATCGAAAACGCGACTCGTCGAACCCGGGATCGATCAGCTCGGAGACGACGAGAAAAGCCTGATCGCAGATCCGGCCGACGAAATCCCTTTCGATATGCGATGGCAGCTCCAGTGGCACCGGCCTCCGATCGGACAGCAGCGGTTCGAGCCCGGCTGAGATCTGCTCGAGCGTATCGCGGACCACGGGAGCGGTCTCGGTGACGAGCAGCGTCCAGATGACGTCCAATCCTTCCATTCTCGCGGCCGGCGTGCGGTTCGCCAGTGCCGTAACGACGTGAGGAACGGCAGCCGCGTCGAACAGACACAGGATCCGCCGCGCGTTCGTCGAGACCACGCTGCCGGTCTCATCCAGGTAAGGGACGAGGTCGGCAGCATTCGCGGGATCCTGCAGGATGATAGCCGTCACGATTGGCGAATTGCGGACGTCCTTCTCGTCGGACACGCGCAGCGCCTGCTCGAGGAGAAATGGCTGTACAGGCATCGCCGAACCTCAGTGGAGACGCACCCGCCCCGACCGCTTCTCACCGTTCACGATCTTCAGGAAGGCTTCCGAACCGCGACGGGTGGACGGATCAATTCCAGCGAACGCTGCCTTCAGGAAGTTCACGGCGTGATTCGCGAGCGGCACGCTGGACGTCAGAAAGAACTTGCACTTGGACCTGGCCGCTTTCCGCCGGTCGACGAGCGCCCGGCGATAGTGCACCTTGCTCGAGCATGACGGCATGAAGAAGACGGCGCACTTCAGCGAAGAGGCGTCGAGGTCGGCCCTGCCTACTTTGACCGCCGTGATGAACTCGTCTTTCGTTTTGCCTGGAATCCGCTTGTAATAGTGCCGACCGTCGAGCGGCGTGTCCCCGCGGCATGTCTTCTCCGCGGCCACCTTGGCAAAACAGGTCTTCAGGTCGCGCCACGCGCCGACCACCGCGCAGGGTGTCTTCCGTTCCGTTCTCGACAAACGTCCTTTCTTCCGTCTCGATTCAGCCGCGGCGGCGAGCGCGGCCGCATCCTCGAGCCCCTCTGGCAGCAGCGCGCCCTTCGGCACGCTCAGCAGGTCGAACTCGGTCGGGTTGACGGCATGCTCGAGGATGTCGCCGACGCATTCGCTGTCCGTCGCGTCGTAGCCCATGCGGAAGTGAACACCCCACGGATTGACCGGGTACTTGCTCTTCGGCGGGCAGTGCGCGATCCGGGCATCCCCGAACGCCGGGCCCTGACCGTAACGGGAGTGCCCTTCGTACACGACCCACGCGCCTGCCTCGTCAAGCGCCTTCCGAAATTCGTCCATCGTATAGACGACCTTGATGATGAACTTCGCTTTCGCCACGGGACCCTTCGGGTACGTCCACGTATCCTTCGCGCCGGCCTGGGCCTCCTTGCCGAGATACTGCAGCATGCTGGCGCCTTGAGAATCGCGAATCTCCAGACCCGCTGCCAGAATGATCTTCTGCGGCGCCGCCATCGGACTCTGAACCGTCAGAGATTCACGACCAGCTCGTCATAAACGAAGCCATCGGTGGGCATCGTCACGTCGAACTCGTCGACTACCGGGTAGACACCCTCGGGCTTGGCAGGATCTGCAGGCGCTCCAGGCGTCGCGTCGACGGTAACCCAGTCGGCCCCGGTCAGGCCGAGCTTTCCCTCACGCGTTCGGAATTTCTCGAGATCGGCGATGAGGGTCGAGAGCGGCGCCTTGGTGATGTCGAAGCCCACTTCGCCTTCGAGGTGCTTCGCGACCCATTGGATGGCCTCGCGTTCGCGGCCGGCGCGCATCGGTACGCACACTCGTGCCCACGGGCTGTTGAGGAACTCGTTACGCCGATTGTCGCCGTCGAGCTGCATCAGCCATCCAAGCGAGCTGCCGAGCGCCGCCGGCTCGCTTTCTGCCGTGATCTCGTACGCCTCGCGCTCGAATCCCATCGTCTTCGACGCGAACCTCGGCTTCCACCACGAGGGATGCGTGTAGGTGAAAATGGCGTCGATGTCGAAATACCGGTGGAAGTACTCGATCTCGAGCGGCGTCGGCTCGCTGGGATCGTCGCCGCGCCCGAAGAGATAGCTGACCATCCGGTTCATGACCTCGTACCGCTCTTCGCGGCGGAGATCGTTGGCCGGCCGGCTCTTGACCTTGCTTTTCTCCGTGATCAACTGCTTGTCGCGCTCGAACTGTTGCGTCAGCAGTTCTTCGGTGATCTTCGCCACGGCCGCCGCGCGCTGCGCCTCCCACGCGGCAAGCACGCTCTCGGAAGGCTCCCACGTGTAGGAATACGCAACCTGCAGGGTCGGACTGTCGCCCGGCAGCACGGCGATGTTGGCCGTGAACGTCTGCGTTGCCGGGTCCCACGTCGACCCGAGATCGAACTCGTTGTGCGGCGCGGGCGCCTCGTCTTCCTTGCCGCCGCCTTCCAGGTCGGTCAGGTTATCGATCCGCACGCCGGTGACGACGCGGTCGGCGCCCGGCTTGACGACAATGGTGACGAAGTAGACGCCGCGGCTGCCGTCCCATTTGATGCTGGTCGACGCCGAGTCGGTATCGACGCCGCCGGTCGGGCGCGGCGGAACACCCGGCGGAATCTCGGGAACGGCGATCGGCGCCGCCTCCCGGAAGTGGACGAACCGGCTTCGCGCGAGCCCTTCGCCGGGGTTCCGCAAGTACAGTTGCCAGACGAGCCGCGGGCCGAGATCCTGGACCTTGACGTTCACGCGGCGCAGCACCCGCCGCAGGCCGTAGCTGACCGGATGGTCCTCCTCGTTCCGAATCACCCGCCTCGTCATGGTCGTCGTCGTGACTTCGGTTACGTCGCGCGTCTTGATGCTGAAGCTCTTCGTGATGCGCTCGGAGGCGCGCTTCGTGACCTCCTTGAGGCGCCGCGTGGAGAACTCCCGGCTGCGCTGGGAGCTCGTGCCGAAGCTCGCGGAGGCGGACGCGCCGACCTGCCACACGCCGATCCCGCCCGACGCGTTCGCGGACATCGACGCCGAGACGTCCTGCTGCACCATCGACGAGACCTTGTCCGACACCTCGTCGAGGTTCTTCTCTTCGATCGCCGCCTCGCTCACGACCTCGAGCCCCTGCTCGAGAATCTCCTCGTGAATCTGCTTCCGGACCGTCTGGTAGACGACTTCGAGCGTTTCGAGCGGCGCAATCGTGAACGCCTCCTCAATCGGTCCGACGCCCTCTTCCTTGTTGAAGTAGAGCTGGCGATAGTAGTGCGCGATGCCGATCGGAGAGAGCGCTTCCTCGATGCTGACGCCGCCGGGCCAGAAGTGCGGCAGCGCCGTGCCCTGGATCTTGGCCGCCGCGGTCATGAGCTTTAGAAGGCTCTTGTCGGGCGCTGCCGCCCACTCGGCGGCTGCCTTTACCAGATTCTGCTGAACGAGATCGCGAGTGGCCGCGAAGTCGAACGCCGGGTTCTTGACGCCCAGCCTGCCCGAAACGGTCGCGGGAATGGCTTTCAGCCCCTGCGTAAACGTTCCCACGCGCGAGGCCAGCCGCGCGAATACCGCGGCGGCGTTGGACGTGTCGCCCGCCCTCAATCCCGGCGTGTCGGCGAGGCGCGCCGGATCCGTCGCGGCGACGCCGCGCAGGTGCACCTCCCGTCCGATCGCCACGGCATCGGGATAGCCTTCCACCCTGACGGCCTGAAGGCTTTCGGGGCTGATCGCACGCCCGTGCACGTCAATCGGTACGCGCATCTCGCGCTGATCGAACTTGAAGTCGAGCTTCCGCGGAACCGCCTTGCGAAGCGTCCGGCTCAGCGCGAGCGCGGTGGGCTGCTTGCCGTCGAAGCCGACCGCGGCTGCCTTCGGCAGACGATATGCGATAGCGTTCGAGACAAACCGGATGCCGACGAGCGAGACCCATCGCAGAATCATGGGCTCGTACGCGGCGACAGTCATGGTGGCGTAGGCTTCCGTGAATCGCTTGAGCTCGGTGGCCACGAATCCTCCTTTACGGCACCTCTCGGCCCGACGCGGACAAGACGTGTCGTTGCGTGCTGCAGAGCTTCAGACTGCGGATCCCGACGTCTGTGGTTGCCCTCTGCAGCGATTAACGACAAAAAGCCGGCTGGGGAACGGAGGGGTAGGAATGTGACAACTATGACGGATGTACGGCGCATGGGCCGCGTGCTCGAACTCCGATCGCGAGTGCACAGGCTCTCCGTGCGACCACCACACGCGGAGCACGCCACCAGGTGCGGTCATCCCGTCAGCGAACACAAGCGCGCGTCCGACTGGAGCGTGGCCCGTCGTGTAGCGAGCCGAGGGGATTCAATAGGCTGGGCGGAAGAGAGGAAGGAGATCCGCCTTCACTAGTCTTGCGAACCGTAGCTCACGCGAACGTTGGCAAGCGTGAGCGAAGGGGTTGGCGCGCCCGACAGGATTCGCGGGCCTTTGGGAAACAAATATCGGAACGAAAGTGCGGGCGCCCGGAAGGCGCGTACTACCTTCTCCTACGCTTCCGAGCGCGAGCCGCCAGAGCCGCGAGCCCGCCGCCGACAAGGAACATTGTCCCTGGCTCCGGGATGGGCTCGAATTCATAGCGAGCGCTGGAAAGGGCCCAGTGACCTGGGACGCCCTCGTCGGGCCGGAGAGCGAGTGTCGCGGTGCCGCGCCCCCTCATGTCTCGGATGGCAGTGGCACTGAGTCCGGGTAATGAAAGAGCCCGCTGAAGAGGAACGGTGCGCTCACGAACCCACTGTCCCCAACCAGTGGAGGCAGAACGACGGATCCCGTGAATTCCACGAAAGCGCGGGCGTCGGGGGTGTCTATGCCGAGGGAGTACGATTGACCGTCGAGGGTCGCCGTTCCCCCGAAGAAGGCGCTGCCGACCCAAAGCGCATGGAGAGTAAAGCCTCGGTTCCCTGCGACTTCGAGTGAACCGGCTGAACCAACCTGCTGAAGGAATCCCGCCGAGATCAAAATCTGATCAGCCTGAATGAGGCTGGCGCTTCCGAGAAGGAGCACTAGTGTGCAAGCGAGAGCCAGTGATACGGAGTTGCGCTTCATCTAACCCCCCGTCGCGGTGGGAGATCCTTGGACGCAAGCCACGTTCCCGGCACTGACGAGCTATCTCTGGTAGCACATCCTTATCCAAGCCGTCCACATCCCGAACCGAGGCACACGGGAGTGGACGCGTGAAATCCCCGGAGAAATGCGCCTGCGACGTCAGCGGAGGGCGTATTCTGCGACCAGCGGCCTGTGATCTGATGCTGACGTAGGAATTACCACGCAGGTGATGGGCGTAAGACGCCATGCCGTATCGAACGCGCGGAACAGGTAATCAAATCTGACGTTATTGAGCGTATAGCCGTTCTGGTCGCTGCCCGTGATGTCTTGCCATGTATCGCTGTACTGCGTTTCCACAGTGGCGATCCACGACTCCCCCCACCAGGCGTTGAAGTCGCCGCCGGCGATCTCTGGACCGTCGAATTGGCGCATCCAGGCCATCCAGGCGTTGAGCTGCGAGGTACGCCGGCGCGTATTGAAGTAGACGAGATGTCCGTTGAAGATGTTGACGGTCACACCGCCGACCGAGACCGCGACGCGAGAGAACCCGCGGTCGTAGAAGTTGGCGGTCGACGAGCTCACGAACGGTAGCCGCGACAAGATCAGGGTTCCCTCGCCGATGGTTCCGCCGTCGTGCGCGGCGAATACCCGATACCACGTGCGCCCAGTGAGAGACTCGAGCAGTTGGGGAAACCGGTTAGGCAGGTCGTCGTCCCAGGTCGAGGCCTCCTGCAGCAGGATGACGTCGGCGCGCGAATCTGCCATCACCCTCGCCTGTGCCTCGAGGTTCAGCACGTTCTGCGCGGTCTTCCCGAAATGAATGTTCCACGTCATCACCCGCAGCGTCCGTTGCCGAGGGGGTTGCGGAGCAGGTTGTGGAGGGGGTCGCGGAGCAGGTTGCGGAGGGGGTTGCGGAGCCTGCGAGCCGTCGAAGATCCGAAGGTTTTTGGGGCGACTGGGTGCGGAACTCTGCGGGCCGACCTCCGCCGCCGCGAAGAGGACAAGGACGAGTGCGCTGAGGCAGCTTCGAATAGTCAATCTTACTGTAGTTCAGGACAGCCGGGACGGGCCGCACCCTAATTTGAACCCTCCTACGAGGCACTCACACTCAAAATTGCGGCGGGTAGCAGCGCCGCACTAAAGGAAACAAACGACGATTGTTGCTACCGTTTAAACCCGCAAGAGCCAAGAACAGATCGGCGTCTCGGACGATCAGAAGTCCGTCGCACTCCAGATCGAGTACTCACGCGCCTACAGCGGAGCCGAATTCGCTAACCGCCGACCAGCCGAAGATCCTTCGCGTCGATGCGATCATCGTCGGGTGGTGGCACTTGCTCGGCGCGACGAAGGACCTCAGCCTCACCGGCTATGACGTGCGACCGACGTTCCGGTGGACGGCCTCGCGTGTGATCGCATTCACGGACAGCTCACACCGGTGGCGGCGAGATCCCGCGGCTTGTGGCGATGCTCAAGGAGCGGGACAAGCGACTCAAAGCTGCTCGACGCGGCGACTGACTACGCGCGAGACGCCCGACCGGTAGCGACTGCGGAAGGCTGGAACATCGCGCGCAGGACTGGCGGCGCGTGCTACGCGGAGGAGCATCCCCGACTCAGTCCGATCGTGCTGATGCAGCTGATGGGACCGTTGGAGGTGCATCACTCCGAGGAAGTGCCTCACTGGTTGGCCGAGCCGCGGCCGCAGGGACTACTGGTGGGGATGGTACACGCGTTGGCGTCCCCAAGCACTCCGAGTTGGAACCAGATTGCTGCCTTTCTTACATCTATGCGGCAGCTGCGTTATTCCGTTGATTTCGTTGCATGATGAGCGCAGCGGAGCGCCTGTTCCTCGGCACGGTCCAAGTCCCATTCCCTATTGGAACCTCTGATATTGCTCGTTGATTTCGGTACTGCAAAACGGATGGGGACAGCATATTGAGCCCAGTTAGGCGCCGATGGATTCTCCCTCACCAGGCCGCCGTCTCCTGCCCTGGCGGACGATGGGGCAGGCGGAGAACGCGCGTAACGGAATGTTGGACGGTTCTAAAGGCGGAGGACTTCTACACTCAGCTGCTTCGGGAGGATGCCGCCAAAGTCCGTCCAGGGGCCGCAGGGAGCGCGAT
>DATAFJ010000226.1:0-53398 GCA_036257535.1 Vicinamibacterales bacterium
GTACGAAGAACAGGACGATGGTCAGGGGAACGCCGAACAGCATCCAGCCGGCAAACGACAGGCGATACCCGGTCAGGCGCTCGAGCATCCCGAGGCCGATCAGGTTCGGTGGTGTGCCGATCGGCGTGGCCATTCCGCCGATCGTGGCGCCGAAGGCGGTGATGAGCATCATCGCCATGGCGAAGCGCCGTATCGCCGGATCGTGCATGCGGTTCTTTGCCACGTGGGCGACGATCGACAGGCCGATCGGGAACATCATGGCCGTCGTGGCCGTGTTGCTGATCCACATCGAGATGAATGTCGTCACGCCGCCGAACGTGAGCAGGATGCGCCACGGGCTTCGGCTGACTGCCGGCCAGGACAGCGCGCTGTACGCGATGCGCCGGTCGAGACCGTGCACGAACATCGCCTCGGCGAGCATGAAGCTGCCGATGAACAAGAAAATGATCGGATCGGCAAACGGCGCGAAAGCCTCGCGCGCTGGCGCGATCCCCAGCAGGATCACGAGAATGGGGCCGATCAGCGCGGTGACGGCGAGCGGCAGCGCCTCCGTGACCCAGAGGACAATCATCATCGCCAGGATGGCCCCGAGCCGGTGCGCCGGCCCTGGCAGCGGCAACGGAGAGATGAGGAGAACCAGGCACAGTATCGGGCCGAGCGCCAGACCAATCGTGCGCCTGCGTCTGTTGAACTGCTCTTCCGCCGGCGAGTAAACCTCGACGGCCTGCGCGGCCTCGTGGTACTTACGCATGGAGCCAGCGACCTTCGCAGATCGTCTCCGCCCAACCGGTCAGAAAGATACCGGCGTCGCTCCACTCGACCTTCTGGGTCCCACCGGGCGCGACGACATCGACGGCCCTTGCCGCTCCGCCGAACGCCGCAGCCGCCACGGCAGACGCGCAGGCGCCAGTCCCCGACGCCAGCGTGGGACCGACGCCGCGTTCCCAAATCAGAATACGCACGCGATCCGGTGCTTCCACCGTTGCCAGTTCTACGTTCGTTCCTTCGGGAAAGTACGGATGGCTCGTCAACGCCGGCCCGAGGCGCTGCAGCCGCTCCTGAGTGACCTCCCCAAGGACGACGCACTGCGGGTTGCCGACGCGAAGGACGACGGCACGGACCTGTTCGCCGCCGGCGTCAAGTGCGATCTGATGAAGCCCTTCCGGAGCGCCCATTGCGGCGCGGAACACCGCCTTGCCGCCGTGAGCGCTCAGATGCGTCAGACGTTTCACGCCAGCCTCGGTCTCGATCTCGACCTCGATCGTCGCCTCCGCCGGTACCTTGAGGTCCCGGATCAGCCACGCGGCCAGGCACCGCACGCCGTTGCCCGACACCTCCGACGGACTGCCGTCGGCGTTGATCAGGCGCATCGATGCGCCCGAAGCGGTCTCCTTGAACAGGATCAATCCGTCGGCGCCTATGCCCATGTGGCGGTCGCACATCGCGCGCGCGATCTCGGGCGCCTTGGCCTCATCGATCTCCCCTCGAGGGACAAGGAGAAAATCGTTGCCGTACGCGTGTGCCTTAGAAAAGGGGACAGTCACCTTTTTTCCTTTTCCGTAAAAAGGTGACTGTCCCCTTTTCTGCAGAAGCCCAGGAGGTGCCATCCGTAGCGCTCAACCAGCGACCGTGGCAGCGCGTTGAACGTGCCCACGAAGACACCGTTGTAGACCGCGCCCTTCCACCCGCCGTGCAGCCGCGACTTCACGGGGAAACGCTCGGATACGATGCGCACCTCAACAAACGGTGACAGCAGGCGGCGGAACTCGCCGATCCTGTATTTGCGCAGCACCGGCGCGTCCTCGTGCTCGAGGCCCACCTTCATCACCTTCGACAGCGCGTTGAGCCACGACACCCGGTTGTACACCTGAAACACGGCCTGGCCGCCGGGTTTGAGCACGCGATGCACTTCCCCAACGATCGCACCATCATCCGGCGCGTATTGAATCACGCCGTGCGCAAACACAAAGTCGAATGAGGAGGACGGAAACGGGAGGCTGGCACCATTGGCTTCGACGATCCCGGCGGGAAGGCTCTGTTGTCGAACGTACGTCAGCGCGAGCCGCGCCGCGCCATGCGCCAGATCGACGCCCACGCCTCGCGCGCCGCTTCGCGCAAACCGCGCCAGGTCAATCCCCGCACCGCAGCCGACGTCCAGAACCCGCCGCCCGCGCCAGCCGTCGAAGTCGACGAGACGCGGGAGATGATGAAGTTTCTGGAAGTGATATTCGTCCAGGTCTGAAAAGAATCCTGGCGAGCCAGGGGGATGCTTCGAAATCTCCAGATCGTGAATGCGTTGGTCCCAATACGCGCGGACGCGTGTCAGGAGGGTCGCCTGGGGCGCCGGCACGACGCAGTAATATACGTCGGATGACGCTCGCTCGCGATCTCGATCGGCTCGCGGCCACTCCGTTCGACCTGCTCGTGATCGGCGGAGGCGTGCACGGACTGGCGGCGGCGTACGACGCGGCGGCACGCGGCCTCTCGGTCGCGCTCGTCGACCGGGGCGACTTCGGCGGCGGCGCGTCGTTCAACCATCAGAAAACCGTCCACGGCGGACTCCGATCGCTCGCCGGATTGAAGTTGGGCCGGGCGCGTGCGGCCCTCCGCGAGCGTCGCGCGCTCGCTCGCATCGCGCCGCATCTGCTTCGGACGCTACCGTTCCTGATCGGCACCTACCGCTCTCCAGGCAGCGGCCGCCTCGCCGTCGGCGCCGGCTTCAAGCTGGACGCCTGGCTGGGCCGTCATCGGAACGACGGCATCGAGCCGGAGCTGCGTCTTCCTCCGCCCCGCCTCGTGTCGCGCACCGCCACGCTCAAGCTTTTCCCCGGCGTGCGCGACGCCGGCCTGACGGGTGGCGCCACGTGGTACGACTACCAGATGGTCGAGGCGGATCGACTCACGATCGGCTTCGCCCTTGCCGCGGCAGGTCACGGCGCGTGCCTGGCGAACTACGTCGAAGCGGTAGAGCCGCTCCGGCAAACCGGCCGGATCGGCGGCATGCGCGTCCACAATCACCTCACCGGCGCCCGCGCGGAAGTACAGGCACGCGTGATCCTGAACGCCGCCGGAGGCGCGGCCGGCCAGCTGATGCGCGCCTTCGGCGACAATCGTCCTTTCCCGCTTCTCAAGGCGATGAACGTCGTCACCCGACGGCCCGCGGGGGATATCGCACTCGCCGCACGCGCGCCCGGTGGGCGCATGCTGACGCAGACGCCGTGGCGCGGCCGCGCGCTCGTCGGCACGTGGCAGTCGGCCGCGCTCACCGAGTCAACCGACGCGGAGATCACATCGGACGAGCTCGATGGGTTCGTTACAGATATCAACGCGACGTTCCCCGCGCTCAAGCTGACGCGCGGCGACGTGACTCTGGTGCATCGAGGGATCGTGCCCGCGCGTGCGGGAGGAGGCGATGTGGACCTGAAACCGACGCACGAGATCATTGATCACGCCTCGCACGGCGGCCCGGGCGCGCTGACCCTCGTCGGCGTCAAGTACACGACGGCACGGCTCGCCGCGGAGCATGCGATCGACCGTGTCATGAAGCTGCTCGGGCGGCCCCGCGGACGCTGCATCACCGCTCAATCGACGCTACCCGGTGCGGGCATCGCCGATCATGAGGCGCTCGCGATCGAGACGGCCCGCGCCGCGAACGTCGACCTGGATCCGCGCGTGCAGGCCCACCTCGTCTCGACGTACGCCGAGCGTTGCGCGCCGATCATCGAACTCATGGCCGGACGACCGGACCTGGCAGTCCCACTCTGCGGAAGCACGCTCGTGACAGGCGCGGAGATCATCCATGCGATCAGGCAGGAGTCGGCCGTCCGCCTGAGCGACGTCGTCATGCGGCGCACGCCGATGGGCGCGATGGGATTGCCGAGCGACACCGCTGCGTCGGCGGCGGCGGCGCTCGCCGCGACGGAGCTCGGGTGGGACGCGGCGAGGACGGCCGAGGAGGTGCGTTTGTTGCGCGAAGCGTACCGGCCGTTGTAGCGCAGGCCTTCAGGCCTACCGTCAGGGCACCGTGAATCCCTTGAACACCCACGTCGCGCCGGCCGTGAATCCGAAACCGGGCTCGCGGTCCGCGAGCCCGATGATCAGGCCGCCGTCGACGCGCACGCTGCCGTGCGTGTAGCGGCTGCCCAGACGCAGCTGACTGCGATCTTCGCTGCCTGGCGGTTCAGGATCTTCCAGGTTCCACCAACCATTGATCTCTCCCACGACTTCGAACCCCTGTCTGAGCGCACGGGCTATTGAGGCGCCATAAAGCAACACCTCGCCCTGGCGGTTCCCGGCAGTCGGATCGCCGATGATGCCGAGGCCAACGTTGCCGACGATGCGAATCGACTGGACGGTCTTGCCGACGAGAAACGACGCGAGGACGTCCGTCGTTTCGAGGCCCAGGCCGCTGTCGTTCCCGGCTAGCGGCAGTTTGGTCGCGAGACGGACGCCGAGCGCGGGGCGCCCCGGAGCTTCCGAGAGGAATCGAACTTTCGTCGCGATGACCAGGTCTTCGATGTCGGTCGTGGAATCGCCGGTGAAGTCCACGAGGCCCGAGAGCGGCGCGATCGCTCGGTCGGTCACGTTCAGCCGCTGATACGGAGACCAGTCCACCTGGATTTCTGCGATGGACCCGACGCCCAGGCTGGTCCCGACCGTCGGCAGCCTGAGGAGATCTCCCTCGAGTCCCGAGACCGGATAGAAGATTCCGTCCAGGTAGTCGAAGCCTGCCTCGACAAGAATCAGCCCGGCGCCTATCGTTTCGGGATCTTCGGTGACGAGCGGACGCTGCTGCGCGGCCGCAGGAAGCGGCCACAACGACCCCAGCAGCACTAACCCGGCAATGAATCGCATTCGTGATCCTTTCAAAAGAGCTTCCGGCTGTCCAAGAGGATCGTTACAGGTCCGTCGTTGACGAGCTCGACCGCCATCTGCGCCTGGAACTCTCCTGTAGCAACCGCGAGGCCGTCCGCTCTCAGCTGCCGCACGAGATCCTCGTACAACGCCTTCGCCGCTTCAGGCGGCGCGGCCCCGTCGAACGAGGGCCGGCGTCCCTTTCTGACGTCGCCGAGCAGCGTAAATTGGGAGACGACGAGAACAGCGCTGCCGCACTCGTCGACGGAACGGTTCATCTTGCCCGCCTCGTCGCCAAAGATGCGGAGCTCACGCACCTTTCCCGCCAGATATTGGACGTCGGCGGGCCCGTCTTCGGCTGCAACGCCGACCAGGACGAGCAGACCGGGGCCGATCTCCCCTACGACGCGCTCGCCGACCTGGACACGAGCCTTACTGACGCGTTGGACGACCGCCCTCATCTCACTGCTGAATGCACGTCACATTGAGCACTGGACTATCGGCGTCCATCGTGGATTGCGAGGAGAGTCGGCGATCGAGCAGGTGGCGCGGCTGGACGTTCGCCGCCGCGCGCAGCATGGAGTTCTTGAGATCGGGATGTTCGACTTCGAGCCCGGCGATGAGCCGCTTCACGCGCTGACGCTGAAGGCCGAGGTCGCCGCACGCCGGGCAGCAACAGCCGACGATAGGCAGCCCGCATTCCTTTGTGTACTGCCGCGCCTCGGCCTCGGTGACGTAGACGAGCGGGCGAATGACGACGTGCTTCTCGTTGTCCGAGACGAGCCTGGCGGGCATAGCCTTCAGCGATCCGGAGAAGAACAAGTTGAGCAGCAGCGTTTCGATCACGTCGTCTGCGTGGTGACCCAGCGCAATCTTCGTCGCACCCACCTCATCGGCAAGACGGTACAAAACCCCTCGGCGGAGTCTTGCGCAGAGCGAACAGGGCGTGGCGCCGTCCTCCAGGATGTCGTCCATGACATCCCCGATCGCCGTCCGCTCGACGTGCACTTCCCATCCGCGCTCGCCGCAGGCCGACTCGATCAGATCCCGTCGGTACCCCTCATAGCCACTGTCGACGGTGACGCCGACGACGCTGAAGCGGATGGGTGCACGGCGTCTCAGGACGTCGAGGAGTTGCATGAGCGCCCAGCTATCCTTCCCGCCCGAGAGGCCGACCATGATTCGGTCGCCGTCTTCGATCAGGTTGTAATCGCCGATCGCCTTGGTGGTTCTCTTGGCGATGCGCGCTTCGAGTGGAGTGCGGTAACTCATAAGGGCACTATACCGCGCATCACCTGAACTCCGGCGTGAGCGTGACCTTCACGCCGAGGTAACGGCTGTCGGACGAGGGCGGCGCCTGAAGGAACGGGACGAAACCGTCCGACGTCGTGATCGTGATGCTGTAGATGTAGCTCGTCGGCGTTTCCCGAGGACGATACGGCACGCCGTCGGGCATCCTCAGCGCGAGCGTCTGCCGAATGCCGGCCGCCAGCGTCACGGTGTGGCGCTCGCGGCCGCTCGAGATCGACACGACGTTGGGGACCTGCGACTCGAGCTCGACGCCGAAGCGCGGGATCTGCTGGCTGCGCCAGCCGCCCTGCGGCAACTTCGCGAGCGGCGCGCGCAGGATGACATCGGCGCGCGACTTTCCCCTGACCCAGAAAAAAGCGCCCTCCGGTGTGTAGGCATTGTCGTCAGGAAAATACGCCATGACGTCGCCCGCAAGTGGACGGCGCGATCGATCTGGTTTTGCGTTGACCGGCAGATCGTTGAGCATCGTCAGCTCGATAGGCAGGAGGCGGAGCGGCCCTGCTTTGACGTGGTCGCCCGGCGTGAAGGAGCTCCAGAACGGATTCAGCAGAATCTTCGCCGTGAAAAGCGCCCCAACGCCGAGCGCGATGAGCGGGACCCGCACGTTCGTGAGCGGCGGCGCCAGAAACAGCATCATCGGATAGAACGGCAGGAAGTATCGGTTTCCGACGGGGCCCCCGCCACCCGACCAGGAGTACGGCGTAATGAACAGGAGCGCTCCCGCTGCCGCGGCGAGCGTAGCGACGACGAGCCACTGCCACGGCCGCCGCCATCCCCTCGCCACAAGAAACAAGACGGTGCACACGACGCCGGGGAAGAAATACGGGACGAGGCCCGCATGCCGCCCGAGGAGGAAGTACACGATGTTCCGGCGGAAGATCTCGGGCGTATCCCGATTGACGAGGATGTCGGTCTGCAGCTCGCTGCGGCCATGCACCGGCGCGACGGTGTCGAATGTCTCCCAAGTGTTGGCGAACGGAAATCCCGTGGAGCTGTAGAAGGTCTTCCGATATCCGCCCTGGTAGTTGAACTCCCCGCTCGTGGCGAAGTTGACGAGGAAGAGTCCTCCCGTGACGACGACGAAGATCACCCCGACCGCGAGGAACCGGAGCCATTCACGCCGCCAGGCGGTCGTCGCGAGCATCGGCAGAATGAGCAGTCCGTGGGAGGGCTTCGAAAACGTGACGATGCCGGCAAGTGCCGCCGCCAGATACAGGCCGGCTCGCGAAGTCTCAGAAGGCGATTCCAGGTCTCGCGCCCAGAGGAACGTGGCGTACAAGACGATGGACAGGTTGAAGAGCTCCGGAGTGAGCCAGACGAAGTAAACGGGCGCCACGGATCCCGCAAAGAACACCACGGCGAACGCAGCCGCGAGCCCCAACGGTGATCCGCGGCCGACGAGCCAGCGGTACGCGACGTACATGTCGAGCGCGAGCAGGAACGCGTGAAAGATCAGGAAGCCGTTGGTGCCGAAGAAACGGACGAACGGCGCCGCAAAAAGCGGATAGATGAAGGCCTTGCCGAAGTACAGACGCGTCTCGTCCGGATCGTCCGTGCTGATCCGGCGAAAGTAAGGAAACCCGTCGGACTGTTCGAAGCGGTTGACCTTCCCGCGCTTGAGAAAGATGCCTTCCGGGGCGTGATATTCCTCCCAGACCCGGATCAGATCGTGGCGTTCGTAAGTGAAGTCGAAGTCGCGTGCGAGGCTGTGTCCGAGGATGTAGTAGGTCGCTTCGTCTCCCTTGAAGCCGTGCTCCGCGCGCGGAAAGTCGACGGTCGCGGCAAACGCCAGCAGCACGAGCGCAACGCTGGCGGCAGCCCCAACTCCGGGATCGAGCCGCCGAACGGTTGCGGGACTCGTGCGGGCCGAATCCACACTGGTCACGTCAGCAGCAGCTCCTGCACGGTTCTCGGCCACGACATCCCGTCCGCCACGCGCTTGGCCGCCGACCCCATACGCTCCGCTCCCGCTTCGTCATCGATCATGCGTCGCATCGCGGCAGCGAGCGCCGCCGGTTCCGGAGCGCACACGAAGCCGTGCGTGCCATCGGTAACGAGCTCGGCGGGGCCGCCGCTGTCGTGGCACGTGATGACGGGCTTGGCCGCGGCAAACGACTCGACCGTCACGAAACCGAAGTCCTCTTCGTACGGAACGAAGACGACGGCTCGGCAGCGCGCCAGATGATGAAGAATCCCCGAGCTGTCGAGACGGCCCACCATCTGCACGCGGTCCGCCGCTCCGAGCTCGTGCGCAAGCGTCGCGAGCCGTTCGCGCTCCTCTCCCTCTCCGGCGATGACGCAGCGGATCCCGCGCGCGACTGGCTCGGCGAGCGCACGCAGAACCAGGTCGAAACGCTTGAGCGGTGCCAGCCGTGACACGGCGAAGAGGTAATCGCCGTAGCCGTCGCATCGATACGCGCGGGCCGGCGGCGGCGGGTACAACACGGTCGAACGAACGTCGCCGAGGTCCTCGAGCCTTCTTTTGATCGTTTGCGACTGCACGAAGAGGCGGCGCACATTCTTCGTGAGCAGGTAGCGGTCCGCCATGCGAATGAGCCGCCTGCGGATCTCTTCCTTGACCGTCGCTTTTGGTCCGAGCGTCGCGCGGAACCGCGGCCAGAGGTCGTAGTACTCACGCATCGTGTGATTCAACCAGCACACGTGGGCCGGGTGCCGCACCGCATAGCTTGGAAAACGCAGGCTGATGACCTGATCGACCGGCCGTCCGGCCCCGTCCTGCCCCACGTCGGTCATCCACGTCGCCAGGTACGCAGACACCTGCCGCCCGAACCGGTTCTGCGGCGTCGTCACCAGGTCCGCTTCGTGACCCATCGCCTGGAGCGTGTCGACAATCGACCGCGCGATGACGAGGTGACCGCCCTCGGTGAGTGGCGGACTGGATGTCACCACGGCGACGCGGCTCACGCCGCCGCTCCACGCGCGAGAAACGACAGGTCCGCCTGGAGCACGCCGCGCCGACGCGTCGCCCGAGAGACCTCGTGCAAGATGCCGTACAGGCGTTCCATCTTGCGGACGAACGTCCCGATGTCGTAGATGCGCCCCGTCTCGCGTGCCGCCGACGCGAGACGCGCGCGTTCGCCGGGACGATCCATCAGCTGGATGATTCCACGAGCGAGCGCGGCGGCGTCGCGCTTCGGCACGATCACGGCGTCGCGTCCCTCCGTCAACACGTCGATCAAACCGTCGGCGTCCGTCGCCACGATGGGCTTCCCGGCCGCTAGCGCTTCGAACACCGTCAAAGGCGTGCCTTCCCACAACGACGGGAAGACACTCAGGTCGAAGGCGGACAGGACCGCCGCGACGTCACGCGCGAAGCCGTGGAAGACGAATCGATCGCCGAGCCGGAGCGCCCGAGCCTGCGCCTCCAGCTCACCGCGCAGAGGACCCTCCCCGACCAGAAAGAACTTCGCGGAGGGCCGTTCGTCCAGCACCTGGCGCGCCGCTTCGACCAAGTACTGATTGCCCTTGGAATCGTGCAGCCGGGTGATCGTCCCGACCGCGAAATCGCCCGGCGCTATCTCGAGCTCCCGCCGCGCCGCGGCAATTTCCTCCGCCGAGCGCGGCCTCGCAAATTCGTCGACCGGCGCGCCGAGATAGACCACTTTCACTTTGTCCGGGGATACTTTTCGCGCGTTGACGACGAAGTCGGCCGTCGATTGAGAAACCGCTATGGCGATGTCCGTGAACGGTTCGAGCAGAACGTCGGCCCCCTTCTGAAACCAGGGTGTCTCGGTCAGGTTCGCGTGCTCGTGAAGGATGACGGGCAGCCGTCGCATCGCCGCGGCCATCCGGCCGAACGTCGTCGCGCCATAGCCGTGCAGGTGCAGGATGTCGATCTGCTTGCGATCGATCACCTTGAGCAGCGCAGACAGCGTCGACGGATCGAACTTCGACTTGTGGAGGTACGTGATGTCGATGCCGAGCGACTCGAGCGTTTCCTCCGAAAGGTCGCGCCTGCGGAGGCTGACGAGCGACACGTCGAAGCGCGCCGGGTCGAAGCGCGGGATCATCCAACCGAACAGGCGCTTGACGCCGTGCATCCGCGATCCTTCCCACCCGAGATGATCGCAGACCTGCAGGACGTTAAGTTTTTTCACTGGAGGATCCGCGCCGGCACGCCGACGGCCGTGGCGCCGTCGGGGACCGACTCGCGCACGACCGCTCCGGCGCCGACGATCGCGCGGGTGCCGACATTGACGCCGTCGAGGATCTTTGCGCCTGCTCCGAGCCACGCGCCCTCGCCGATGCGGATGCCGCGCGACCGACGCGCCTGTTCGAGGACCGGTCTGTGGGCGTCGCTCCACTCGTGGTCGCCGCCGATCAGGTAACAGTACGCCGCTATGAGCGAGCTCGGACCGACCGTGACCAGGCTCGCCGAGAAAATCTCGCAGTTGAAGCCGATGTTCGCCCGATCGGCAATCTCGATGTCGCCGCCTTTGCACGAGAGAATCGTGTTGCGGCCGATGAACACGCCGCTTCCGATCCTGATCCCGCGATTCCCGTCCCCCTTCGCGTCGATCAGGCAGTTGTCGTCGATCACGACGTCGTCGCCAATCTCGATCTTGTGCGGGTGACGGAGCACGACGTTCTGGCCGAACACCACGTTGCGGCCCGTGCGTCCGAGCAGCGCCGGGTACAGCATCTTCCGCAGCACGAGCCCGACGGCGCCAGGCGTCTCCTGCGCCACGAACGTGACGAGCTCGTGCTTGAGCAGCGCGCCCAGGCCCGGACGGCCGACGACGAGCGCGGCGTATTTCTGACGCGCCGAGGTGCGTTTCGAGAAGAGCTGATCCTGCGCGCGCGGAATCTCGGTCATCGGCTGCGGGCGTCCATCATGATAAGCCCCTTACAGCCATCCCTCTTTGCGGTACCAGGCCAGTGTGCGGCGTACGCCTTCTCGAATGCCGACGTGGGGCATGTAGCCGACCTCCTGCCTCGCGCGCGAGATGTCGAAAGCCCGGCTCTTCGTGAAGAAGTCAACGCGCCGTCGATAGAGGGGCGGCTCGACGCCGAACGGTGAACAGACGGCTTCCGTGAACGCCCCGAGGAGCCAGACCGGCCACACGGGAAGATGGAGACGAGGCGGCTTTACGGCTGCCTCTTCGGCAATGGTCGCCACGAGCTCGTTCAGCGTCGTCACCTCGGGACCCGCGAGGATGTACGTCCGACCGGCCGCCTGCGCAACCTCGCCGCACAGCCGAAAGCCTTCGACGAGATCGTCGATGTATGTGAGGTGGTAGAAAATCTTACCCGCCCCCAGCATCACGAAACGCCCTCGCGCGACGCCGCGAAACAGCTTGAGCAGTCGACGGTCTCCCGGGCCATAGATGCCGGTCGGACGAACGATGGTCACGGGTATCCCGGCGCGCTTCGCGGTCTCACGCGCGATCCGTTCGCCCGCGACCTTGGTCTCCTGATAGACGTCTCCCGGCGCGATCGGAGCGTCCTCGGCCGCCGGCGGGTGTTTGACGTCGCCATGCACGCCGACCGTACTGCACTGGACGACGCGTGAGACGCGCGCACGCGCAGCTTCCTCGACGATTACCCCGACGGCCTCGGCGTTCACGGCGCGATAGGCCGAGCCCGGCAACGATGCTTCGCGATAGAGGGCAGCGACGTTGTACACGACTGACACGTCCTCAACCGCCGCGGCGATCGAGTTTCGATCGGTGAGGTCCCCTCGCATGAGGTCGATGCGGTCGGCACTCAGCGCGCGCGCAGCCGGGGCGTCGGGATTCCGCACGAGCGCCCGGACTGCGTAGCCGCATCCCGCCAGGTACCTGGCGAGGTGGCCGCCCGTGAAGCCGGTCGCGCCCGTGACCAGTACCCGCACCTATGCGGTCCGTTCCGCCACCACGGTGACGGGTGAGCCGAACAGGCCGAGCAACCCGACGGCGGCGAGCGATCGTTCGACGCGCGTGGTGAAACTTCGCGAACCGATCGCCTTGTGCAGCGCAATCGGCAGCACGAACTGCCGCTCCACGCGCACGATCCGGAATCCATGCGACGCGAGCACCTCCCTGATCGCGCGGTCGCTGAACACCCGGTAGGCCTCCACGCGCCGGCCGGCCAAAGCAGCCGCGCGCCGCGTCACGGCCTGAAGCGCCGCGGCGCTTGCGAGCGCCGGGTAGTCCAGCACCACCTGACGACGGGAGACCCGGCAGAGCTCGGCGACGACACGGCGCCACCCGGGTGTATGCATGATGACGCGCAGGCAGACGGCGGCGTCGAACGAACAATTGGAGAATGCGAGAGCGTGTGCGTCACCGCGTGCGAAGGCAATGGACGGACTCGACCCCGCCCTGCGTGTGGCCACGGCGAGCATCTCGGCCGAGGCATCGACGCCCGTGACGCGAGCACCGCTTCCGGCCAGCAGGACGGCGGCGCGTCCGGTTCCGGTACCGACGTCGAGCACGGCCAGGCCTTCGAGCGGTGCAAGCGCCGAAACGAGAAATCGCTCCTGCGCGTCGGCGACGAGCGCGCCGATCGGCCCGCCGAACCGCGCGGCGTCGAACTGTTCGGCCGTCCTGGGATCGGCGTAGACCGAATAGGAGTAATGGGAGTCTTTTTGATCACTCAAACCGGCGTCTGACCCACGATCTGCGCCGCGGGCGTGCCGAAGAGGCGATCGCAGGCTTCGCGCGTACGTCCGAGGTACGCGTCGTAGCTGTACTTCGTCTCCGCGAGCACGCGCGCCCTGGCGCCGACGCTCTTCGCTCGCTCCGGCCGCTCGATCGCCGCAAGTATTCCCGCGGCGAAGCCGTCCGCCGTTGCCTCAGTGAGAAACGCTACGTCGTCATCGAGAACCTGCGTGTGCGTCAGCAGTCGCGTGGCGACGATCGGCCTGCCGGACCGGAGATACTGGTAGATCTTCAACGGCGTGTTCGTTCCGGAGCTTCGCGGGGAGACGAGCACGTCCGCCGCGTCGAGAAATGCCGGGATCTCCTCAGCCGCGCGGCGGCCCGCGAAAGTGGTGACGTGATCGATCCCCGCGCGGGCAGCCGCGGCTCGCGCCTGTTCGATTTGCGCAGGCTCGCCGCCCGCCAGGACCAGCCTGGCGTCGGGACGTCGCGCCGCCGCGACGCGCATCGCCGCAAACAGCAGATCGAGTCCCTGGTAGGCCTCGAACGTCCCCGTGTAGAGGATCACTGGTGAGCCGTCGGCGATGCCGAGCGACGCCCGCACCGCAGCGCCCGAGCCCGCGGCCGGCGCGTCACCCGAACCAGGCGCGTTCTCGATCAGAACGGCTGGGGCCTCGGCATCGATCGCTCGCACCGTCTCGAGCAGCTGAGGACAGATCACGATGACGACGCGTGAGCGTTTGATGACGAATCGCTCGAGCCAGCTCATCGCCCGGGCCAGCAGCCGCGAGCGACTGAAGTCGAAGTTCGCGAGCTGCTGCGGAAGGCTCGAGTGCATGTCGTAGAGGTGCGGCACGCCGAGAATCGTGGCCAGCACGACGCCGATCAGGCCGCCCTCTTCGTGCGAGTGGACGGCGTCGTATTTCCCGGACAGCCCGCGGCGGATGGCAGAGGCGGCAAGCAGAATATCGAGCGGCACCTTCGCGTACGAGGGTCCGATGCGAACGTGCCGGATGAACGGCGGACGAAGCGAGCGGAAGATTCGCAGCCCCCGCAGCTCCACGTCACGGCCGAACGGATACGTGACCAGATCGACTGTATGGCCGAGGTCGATGAGCGCGCGGATGCGGTGGTACTCACTGAAGGGGGTGCCCCGGGGCTCGAAGAACGGCTCCGGCGCAATCATCAGGATGCGCATCTGCTGAGTAACGCATTGTACCACCGTGATAAACTAGCGCCCCGTCACAGGCATGCTGCGCGTTGCTGTCAAAGCCGGTCTCAGTCTTGGACTGGTCGCGTTGCTCCTTGCCTGGAGCGACGTGGGACGTCTCTGGGCGCTCGGACGGAACGCGAGCATCGGCTGGCTCGTGATTGCCGCCGCCTGCTACGCCTCGGTCATCGCCGTCAGCGCGTGGCGCTGGGGCGCCCTGCTCAAGGCGCAAGGCGTGAGATTCGGCACCGCGGCACTGAGCGAGTCGTTTCTCGTCGCGACTTTCTTCAACAACTTCCTCCCGAGCAACATCGGCGGCGACGTCGTCCGCGTCACCGACACCGCGCGCGCGGCTGGGTCCAAGACCCTTGCTGCGACGGTCGTCCTCGTCGATCGAGGGTTGGGCGTTCTGGCGCTCGGGTTAGTTGCGGCCGCGGGCGCCAGCCTTGCGCGAAGCGCGGGACCGATTGCGGCACCCGTCGTCTGGACGGCGCTCGTGCTGCTGGTCGCGGCGGGACTGGTGATCGTCTTGAAACCGTCCGCGATCGAGCCGATCTGCCGGCCCCTGCGCCGCGTGCACGCCGACTGGATCGACGAACGTCTGGCGCGATTCACCGGCGCGCTCGAGCGCTTCAGGAACCGGCCCGGCGCGCTCGCGCTGGGATTTGGCGGCGCCCTGGCCGTGCACGGTCTGCTCGTGCTCTTCTATGCCGCCATCGTCCACGCCCTCGGGATCGCGGTTCGCCTCGAGGACCTGGCTGTGGTCGTACCGGCGAGCTTTCTCGTGCAGATGGCCCCGGTATCGCTGAACGGCCTTGGCGTGCGTGAGGCTACTTTCGGCTTCTACTTCGCGCGGCTCGGCCTGCCGCTCGAGTCTGCTCTGCTGGTGTCGCTGGCCGGCGCGGCCCTCGTGCTGCTCTTCTCGCTTGCCGGCGCCGGGCTTTACCTCGTCCGGGGCCGGAAGGGTAGCCCGGCCGCAATCCCGGAAAACCGTCAAGTTCTTGACAGGCAGCCGTCTGGCGTCTATTCTGAGGTCTCCGACAACAACGCTCCCCAAGCGCTGCGGCTCCCGTAAAGACGGGTGCCGATCCGGCCGATAGGTGGCCTGTGTCCGGCCTCGCACGAGTGTTTTCCGGCGGGAGTGCCGGTACAGGTTTTCCTATGGCCCCTATCCGACGCCTCGTCGCCGCCGCGGCGCTAGCAGCCGTAGGTCCACTCGCTTGCGCCAAGACTGAGAAGAGCAACAACCCGCTGAGCCCCGAGATCGCCGGGCCGATCCCCTGGGTCGAGATAGACGCGCCGACTCTGATGGAGCCGGGCCGTGATTGGCGTGTCAAGACGAACGAGCAGCCGATTCAGCTTCTGATCGAAAACGCGGACACAAACGGTCCGAGGCCACTGTTCTACAGGTTCGAGATCGCGACCGACGCCGGGTTCCGCACGCTCGTGTTCACGCGCGACGGCGTTCCGCAGGGCAACGGCGGCCAGACGGGCCGGACGGCGTTCCGCCTGCCAGACAGACTTCAGGATGGCCGTACGTACTACTGGCGGGCGCGCGCCTACGACGGCGCGAACACGGGCCCGTTCGCCGCCGGCATCAACTTCCAGATTCAGTTTCCCCCGCGGGTCTTTGATCCCGTACCGGTCGATCCGGTGAACGGCGAAACCGTCTCTGGAAATCCGCCGCATCTCCGCGTCCGCAATGCAACCAAGCAGGGCCCGGTTCTCCCGGTCAATTACATGTTCCAGGTGTCGCCAAACCCCGGATTCACGGCGATCGTCTCCCAGGGAGCGATGCCTGAGGGTGCTTCCGAAACGGTCTACCTGCCGTCGGCGCCGCTCCAGTGGGGAACGACTTACTACTGGAGGGTCGCCGCGGGGGATGGTGTAGTGGGCAGTTCGTGGGCAGTCTCCTCGTTCCGGACTCCTAATCCGTCCCCGGCCCCTGGTCCGGGACCTGCTCCGGGTCCGGCGCCCGGCGGGCCATGCTCGGGCGCGGAGATCGACATCGTCACGTGCCGGCGCGCGCAGTACGGATCGACGGTCTCACCGGCGGAGGCTCCGAGTCTGCTCCGCGGGATCGCGCAGGACCTCAATCGCGGGATGTCAACGCCGCGCTACGGCATGCTCACGAAGACCACCGGCAACAACTGCGGCGGGTTCTCGTGCGACATCATCTGTTCGCGGGACGGCCAGCACTGGGACGTGCTGATTTCCGGACCGGATGCGAGCACGGGCTTCTCGGGACCGTCGCACCCCGCGTGGAACAACGTCGGCTCGATCGACCCGGCGCGCTGCCAGATCATTCCGTAGGTGAAACGAGGCTGAAGCCTCGTACCACCTGCTAGAACCGAACCCGAAGGCCGCCCAGGAACTGGAGTCCGCCGACCGTCAGCGAGTCCCCGGACCCCGGAAGATCCGCCGATCCGAAGAGGTAGCGCATACCGAAGCCGGCACCGTACCTTTCGTTGATCATGTAGGTGGCGTCGACGCCGAGGTTCAAACCGAATACCGTCTCGGTCTCGCCGGTCACGATGACGTCCGTAACCTCCGGATTCGCAAATGATGGGCCCGTCTCCGGCGCGATGGTGACTCCGGTCACGACGTCCTGCTTCACCGCCATGATCGAAGGGCCTGCCGAGAACGCAAAGTCGATCTGTTTCGTATAGGGCCAGAACCAGACCGCCATCAGGTTCGTGCTGATCGTTCTATGCTCGGCGCCCGACGCCGTGACCGTGACCGTGCGGAACTGATCGAAGAACAGCGGGTGCGGAATCTGGGCCGTCGCCGTCACGTCGCTGTCGGACGTGTACATCGAGACACCGATGCCGACCGCGAGGTTGCGGCGGATGCGATAGCCCGCATGAATATCGAGGAAAACAGGCTCGGTCGACAGTGACTGGGCCGAAGTGATCGTCGCGTCTTCGTCGTAGATAGTGAACGTGTTCGTGGTCTCGAAGTCGTTCGAATTGATCTGGACCCCCAGATTCACGTTCACGAAGACGTTGTCCAGCCATGCCATCTGGGCGCGGGCATCCGATGCCGCAGCCAGGGTCAGACCAAGGGCCAGGATTACACTCTCTCTCTTCAGCATGCGACTCCTCTTGGCGTGGGGGCTCCGCCCCACCACCCCGGCTGGGCAGCGGGGCGACATGTTTCACGATTGGCGGGCGCGCAATGGTAGCACGCTTTTCCACTCGGATCGCTCGCTCACGGCGGGCCGTGGTAGCGTGATCCGAACGGTGAAACCCCTTCGCGCCGCCGTGCTCGTCGGCCTCGCGTGCCTCGTGCTGGCCGCTGGGCTGAGACTGATCCGCGCGCCGGCCCCTCCTTCGGCTCACGAAGTTCTGCGCCAGGTGTACTCACCGCGCTTCGCGCCTGTTCCCCCTCCGGCGCCTGCGAACGAGGTGCTTGCCCGGCTGAAAAACGATCTCGCGGGCCCGAGCGGTTCGGCCACGCTCCGGCGCTGGCTCCCCTCCCAGTCGGGAACGCTCTGGATCGCGCTCCTGATTCTGTTCGTCGTCGGGTTCGATTTCGCGCGTCCCTTCTCGTCACGGAACGTCGACCTGGTCGCTTTACAACTTCTCGGGTTCCTGTTCTTCGACATTCTGAGCTTTGCCAATCGCGTCCGCGATCCGTACTCGCTCGCCAGAGTGTGGTGGACCTTCTCGGCGATCGTTGCCGTCAGCCTGTTCATCGCCGTTCGCGCCGTCTGGCACGTTCTCCGGCCGATCGCGATCGAGTGGCGTCCCGCCTTGCGCGGGAAGGCGCTGCCTGCGGTGGCGCTCCTGATGCTCGCCTTGAACGTCCTGGCCGCGGTTCTCCGTCCTCCCGATGACGCCGGCTACTTCACGAATCTCGGCGCGCAGCGGTTGCGCGAGCGGGCTCTGCTGCCGTATGGCGACCCGCTGCTCACCGGCACGCCTGGAGCGGCGTACGGACCGCTCCTGTACGTCGCGCACGTTCCCTTTCAGCTGCTCGTCGATCCAGTGCGGTTGAATCCGATTTCGTCAGCGAGGCCTCCGCTGGGTGCCGACTCGACGTACTACCTGCCGTCGCCGCTCGCGACGCAGCTCTGTACGATCGCGTTTCAACTCGTTGCAGTCGCCGCTCTGTTCATGGCCGGCCGTCGCGTCGCCGGCCGCGACGCCGCCTGGGCCCTCGTCGCGCTTTATTGCGGCAGCGCGTTCGTTCTCGGCATGGGGGGCGAGGAGTACTACATCGGCGGCATGACGTTCACGTCGCACATCGCGCCGCCGGCGTTGACGACCGCGGCGTTCGCCTCGCTCGCTTATCCGGCCACCGCGGGCGTCCTGCTCGTCGCCGCCGGCGGATGCGGCTTCTACCCGGCTTTCCTGTTTCCCGCGTGGCTCGGATACTTCTGGACGAAACGCGACGAGCGCGTGCGCTTCGTTGCAGGCGTCGTGGTGGCGGCCTTCGTGGTTGGAACGTTCGTCCTTCTCAGATCGCGCCCCGCGGGCGGCCGCGGCCTCGTCGGGACGATTCTCTGGGACACCTTCGGGCATCACAGCGACCCGGCCGGGTACGGCGCGAGCCCCTTCGGCTTCTGGGGTCAGCGCGGCGGATGGCGTGCGTGGATGATGCGCCCGCTCAGTGGCGGATCGGGGTTGACGGCACCCGCGCTCGTGCTGTTCTACAGCTTCGCGTTGTCATGCTTCTTTCTCGCGCGCCGCCGCGGCCAGCACGTGCTCGCGCTTCTCTCGGCCGCCGTCGTGATCGGCGCCAACGTCGTCAAGATTCATTCGACCGGCACCTACGTCGCCTGGTTCTATCCCTTTCTTCTCCTCGGGCTGACGCAGGCCGCCGCCGTCAGCGGCAGTTCGACGCGGGCTTCGACCGAAGAATCTGTTAAAATGGCGGATTCCGCATGGCAGATGAAACCCGACCTTCCGCCGTCGTAATCGGCGCGGGTCCGGCGGGCCTCACGGCAGCCTACTTTCTCGTTCGTCGAAAGCTCGCGGTGACGATCCTCGAGCGGGATCACATCGTCGGCGGCATAGCCCGGACGGTCGAGTACAAAGGGTTTCGCTTCGACATCGGCGGGCACCGGTTCTTCACGAAGGTCGGGCCGGTCCGGAACCTGTGGCACGCGATGCTCGGTCCCGAGATGCTGACGAGGCCGCGCCTGTCACGCATCTTCTACCGCGGCCGCTTCTTCGATTACCCCCTCAAGCCGTTCAACGCGCTGCGCGGCCTCGGTCTGTTCGAGGCGTTCCGGGTGCTCCTCAGCTATCTCTGGATCAAGGTCCGGCCGATCCGGCCGGAAGTAAGCCTCGAGGACTGGGTCTCGAATCGCTTCGGCAGGCGCCTGTACCGGATCTTCTTCAAGACCTACACGGAAAAAGTGTGGGGCATCCCCTGCAATCGCATCGGCGCCCAGTGGGCGGCGCAGCGGATCAAGGGCCTGTCGCTCGTGACGGCCATCATCAACATGCTCTTCAAGGGCGGCCAGGGCGAGGGTTCCGGGCCGATCAAGACCCTCATCGACCAGTTCGAATACCCCCGCCTGGGCCCGGGGATGATGTGGGAAGCCTTTCGTGCCGATATAGAGAAACGCGAAGGCCGTCTCCTGCTGGGGGCCCGGGTGGTCCGGCTTCGACATGCGGACGGCCGGATCGCGGATGTCGAGTTCGTGCATGAAGGTGCCCCGTCGGCACTGTCAGTTGACCTGGTACTGTCCACGATGCCGCTTCGAGAATTGATCGAGAGCCTGTCTCCTCCGGCGCCGCCGGCGGTCCGCGCAGCGGCGGCGGCGCTGAAGTACCGCGATTTCCTGACCGTGGCGTTGATACTCGATACGCCGACGCTCTTTCCGGACAACTGGATCTACGTCCACGACCCGAGCGTCAAGCTCGGTCGCATTCAGAATTTCAAGAACTGGAGTCCGGACATGGTGCCGGACCAGAGCAAGACCTGTCTGGGGCTCGAATACTTTTGCTTTGAAAACGACGGGTTATGGGCGATGGCCGACGCTGATCTTATCGCCCTGGGCGCGCGGGAGCTGGACGCGATCGGACTGCTCCGCGGGGCCCGGGTTCTCGACGGCACCGTCGTCCGGATGCGCAAGGCATACCCGGTCTACGACGACGGCTTCGTCGAGGCGCTCGACGTCGTAAGGAAATACCTGGACGGCTTCACGAACCTGCAGGTGGCCGGCCGGAACGGGATGCACAAGTACAACAACCAGGATCACTCGATGGTGACGGCGATCCTGGCCGTTCAGAACCTGCTTGGCGCACGCCACGACGTCTGGGGGGTGAACGCCGACGACGAATATCACGAGGAAGCAGGGTTGGACTCGGGGGAGCTCGCCGGCGACCTGTCGGCGCTCTCGGACACGCAGCCGCTGGTGCCGCAAACGCGCTAAATAGTTGTTTCGATTCGGGTACAGGTCGTGTATCATATCGGCCGAGCGACCCCAGCACAATGGCGCCGATAAAAAGAAAAGGATGTTTGAGGGAGACTCATGCCACGTACGTACTTGATTGGAACACTCGTCGCGGGCGCTGTCGCAGCGATGCTCGGCTGCGGCGATCGGGCGCCTAGCCCGGCCTCGCCAAGCGCGGCTGGAACCAACGACACAGCCGTCAATCCTGACGGATCGAGCCTCAAGGCCACGGCCCCCACCCCTCAGTCGCCCCCCAACGGTCATCGATTCGATACGCCGCCGATCATTTTGACGGTCGGTAACTCGACAACACACTTTGCGAGCGGCGCGGCGCTGACCTACCGCTTCGAGGTCTTTAACAGCGGAGGCGGGCGCGTTTATCAGTCGCCTGCGGTACCCGGCGGGCCCGGTGGCACGACCTCGCATGAGGTTCAGGGTGCTCTGGAACCTGAGCAGACGTACACGTGGCAGGCGCGCCCTCTATACCTGGGTGTGGAGGGACCGTCGTCGGAGCGGCGGTCGTTTGTCTCGCCGGTCGGCGGGTACATCCGCGGCAGCGAGGTCTACGATCCGCTCATTAACGGCAGGACCGTGGGGGGGCAGTTCGGACCAATCACATTCGTTCCGGGTGTAGGAGCCAAGCTCGAAACGCTCACATCGTTCATCCGCTACCACATCCGGACGCTGACTTCAGGTGAGTTCTCGATCCTCGCCACGAACGTGTTCGCCAACACGGAGGGCGGGAAGACGAAGGTCATCTCGATGTCGGACGGCGACAGCGACATGACGACCAACCGCCGGCGGTTCACGATCGAGAAGCGCGGCAATCCCCCGGGTATCATCGCCTGGCGTGTCATCACGAGCGGCGACCAGATCGACACCATCGGCGGCGAGCGCGTGTTCTACAACTTCCAGCCGGGTCAAACGTACTTCTTCAAGGCGACCTGGGGCAGCGGCGTCTTTAACCTGCTGATTCGCGAAGGCGGCGCCGACGGACGCACCATCTACGACTGGGGCAAGCCTTATGAGGGCGTTTACGACCCGAGAACACACTTCGCGCACGTCGGCGCACCGGCCGGCCGTGCGGGCCCGAACAGCGGCTCGGTCGAAAGGATGATCGCCAGGCAGGTGTGGATATCGAACCGGCCGCGTCCGTCCTTCGCCAACAGGTAATCCGGCGCTGCACTTCACACAGAGGTCAGGTCCCGTTGGGGCCTGACCTTCCGTCTTTCACTGCGCTCTTCTCCTGGAGGGGTACTTGCGCAAGCTCGGCTCCCTGATTTCCATCGCGGCACTCGTGCTCGCAGTCGCCTGCGGCGGTGGCGAAAGACAACTCCCGGCAACACCCTCCGACGTCGGAGGCAGCAACTCGGCAAACGTTACGGCGCCCACTCCGGACTCGCCTGGCGACGATGCGAGGATCGACACGATCCGTCCCACGCTGCGCGTGAACAACGCGTCATCGGACGGCGGCGGTTCGCGGTCGTACGAATTCCAGGTATCGGACAACTCGGGCTTTTCCTCGGTCACCGGACAGACAGCCCTCGTGGCCGTCAGCCAGTCGGGCGTCCCCGAAGGAGCCGACGGCAAGACCTCGTACGTTGTCCCCATCGACCTGTTCAAGACCACGCGTTACTACTGGCGCTCGCGTGCGCTGTCGGGGTCATCGATCGGGCCCTGGTCGGCCACGTGGCGGCTTCGCACGCCGGTCGGCAGCTACAAGGGCGGCAATCAGGCGTTCGACATCCTGACCGACGGAAACAACATCTCCGACGAGTTCCGCGACATCAGCTACGAGCTGCAGGGCCAAGACAACCCCGGGTTAAAGCTGAATGGACCGGAGTCGTACGCGCTCTACCGGATCGCAACGCTGAGCGAAGGTGAGATCTCGTTCATTGCCCGGCGGATCAAACCGGGCGACTCGAGCTTCAACAGCCAGGTAAAGATGATCTCGATGCAGGACGGCACTGGAGACTGGAACGGCAATGCGTTCCGCGTCGCCATCGAGAAGCGTCCGCCGCGCGAAAGCGGCAAGCTCGTGCTGCGCTTCATGTCCGGCGTTGCCGAAAGCGGCGGGATCGGCTGGCAGGATCACCGCCCGTACTACTTCAAGCTGGAATGGCGAGGCGGCACGGCGAGGCTGCGCGTGTTCTTCGGCGAGAACGAGGGCGGGCCGCTCGTCGCCGATTTGAGCACGGGATACTCGGGGACCTACAGCCCTCCGAATCACGCCGTCGTGCTCGGGTCGCTGGTGAATGACACGTTTCGCGACGTCCGAATCAGCTGGATGTACGTCGGCCCCGGTCCGCGACCGCAACCCTAGCAGGCCGCTCGAAAAAGAGGCGGCGGCCTGAATGCCCAAGGCCGAATGCCAAATGCCGAAGTGTGATCCGAACGTGTTCGGCGGCTTTCGGCATTGGGCATTGGGCCTCGGGCATTGATTGTGCGCGTCGTCCGCCTCGTCGTCGGCCTCGGTCTCACGGCACTCGCCCTCTACCTCGCGAATCCAGCGTCCGTGCTGAAAGCGGCGGCCATGACCAGGCCTGGATGGATCGCGGCGGCGATCCTTCTCGTCATCCCCGATCGCGCGCTGATGGCATATCGCTGGCTCGTCCTGCTGCGTCCGTTCGAAGCCGCACGCCGGCTTCCACGCACGGTCATCCTGAGGATTTTTTTCGTGAGCACGTTCGTCGGGACGTTTCTGCCGAGCGTGGGGGGCGATGCGGCACGGGCGGTCAGTCTCGCGCGGCACGGCGTGAGCGTCGCCGACTCCGCGGCATCGGTTTTCATGGATCGCCTGGCCGGCGTCTGGTCCCTGCTTCTCCTGGCGCTGGCCGGTCTCGCGCTGGTCGACGCCACTATTAGAACGGATACGACGGTCTCGATCACCGTCATCCTCGCAGCCGCCGTCTGCGGCTGCGCGGCGCTCGTCGTCGGGAGCGATCGCGTGGCGGGCATCGTCACCAGGGCGATCGCCCTCATGCCCTTTGCCGCGGCGCAGCGAGTCGCGCAGCGCTTATTGGAGTCGGTCCGGCGGTACCGGAACCACCGCACAGTACTCGTCAACGTCACCATCGGTTCGGTGGCCGTGCAGATCATCCGGGCGCTGCAGTCGTACTGCATCGGCCGCGGCCTCGGCATCGACGCACCGCTCGCCGTGTACATCGCGCTGATTCCCGTGATCCTGCTCGTGATGCTGGTTCCCGTGACGGTCAACGGGATCGGTACGAGCCAGCTCGCGTTCGTGTGGCTGTTCGGCCGGGTCGGCGTTCCGAGCGCGCAGGCGTTCGCGTTGTCGGTGATCGCCGTCTCCCTTGGAATCGTCGGCAATCTCCCGGGGGGTATCATCTACGCCGTGGGCGGGCCGTCCGCGGATACCGCGCCTCCGCGCACCGCACGATCCGGGCCCTAGTTCGCGGCTGACTTTTATCCGATCCTCGTGCCCGACACCTTCTATCGATCGTTCGCAGACAAACAGCTGACCGGCTATGGCGCGGAGCGCCGAAGGCGCATCGAGCGATCGCGCCTGGCACTGCTCGAGTGCCACCGGCAGCCGCCGGGCGATCTGCTCGAGATCGGACCTGGACAGGGAGGGATCGCCCGGGCAGCTGTCGCGAACGGCTGGCGATGGTATGGCCTGGAGGCGAGCCCGATTCTCGCGGAGCGACTCCACGCCGACGATCTCCACGTTGTCCGAGCGTGGACCCCACCGTTTCCGATCCGCACCGCGAGCGTCGACGTCGTCTACGCAGATCAGGTGCTGGAGCACATGAACGGCGCCCCGGAGGCGCGCGCATTCGTCAGCGAGATGTCCCGCGTGCTGCGCCCCGGAGGGCTGGGGCTGATCGTGGTTCCTGACTACGCGAAGGAAGGCTGGTTCTTCTGGGACATCGACTACACGCATAACTTCGTGACGACCGAGCGGCGGACGCGCCAGCTGTTCTACGACGGCGGCTTCGACGTCGTGGACGTCGTCCGCACGATTGGCGTGTCGTCGGGGGCGCCGCGGCAGGCGATGGCCGCTGCCGCCGTAGTCCTCAATCTGCCAGGCGTCGACGCCGTGGCGCGGCTCGCGCGCAGCGAGGAACTGCTGTTCCGCGTCCGGAAGAACCTTTTTCAGACGCTTTCGCTGGTCGTGAAGAAGACGTAGTCCTTCCTTTTCACTTTCCCGGCTGCGCCGGACGGCGCCCGGGGCGCGCGGACTGCAAGACGATGATGTTGCGCTCCTCGATGGAGACGCCGCGCGTATGGCGGGCTATACGGAGGATTTCGACGATCGACGCGATGGCGGCCCGCTCGTGCGCCTTCAGCTTTTCATCGTCGAGCTCGTCACGCAGTTTCAATTCGAACTCCGGCACCGTCATCGAATCGTCGAGAGAGACGAGCGCACGGCCGTCCGGCAGCGGCACGAGCGTCACACCCTGAATACGCTCGAAGACGCGCTCGGGACGGATGACAATCACCGCGCTGTTCCCGTGCTTCGACAACTCCGCCGCCGGAAGGCGCACGGCGGCGCGCGCGGCAAGAGGCGACATCACACGGACGATCGCACGGCTCACGTCTTCGTCAATAGCGGTGAGGGCGGCCAGGACGTCCTCCGGCAGCGTGAGGGTAACGGCGCGCGCCGGCCGATCGAACTTGCGGGGCCGTCCCCGCCCGCGGTGAAACATGAGAACGCGACGGACCGCTTTTCGCGGCATCTCCCCCCACCTTATCGGATTATCTTTTGACAAATCTACCCCGCATGCTAATATTTATGGAATATTCACGAGCTCCCCTGCTCGGCCCTTGCACGTCGTCGCCTGATGCGCCGTGCGATTCGGGCCACCCCCTGACTTAGTTGAACAGAACACTTCTTCGCCTCTTGTTCGTGGTGCCCTGCGCGGCCTGCGGCAGCAGCAGCCCGTCGGCACCGACTCCTCCACCGGCGCCGACGCTGTCGGCACCGGCACCCGACGCTCCGGTGAATGGCCAGCAGCTCGACACCTTGCGGCCGACGCTCATCGTACGCAACGGCTCCTCGGACCAAACAGGAGCCCGCAGCTACGAATTCCAGATCGCGACCAGCGATTCGTTCGCGACTGCCATCGTCACGAAAACAGGCGTACCGGAGGATCCGGGCGGGCGAACGAGCTTCACCGCCGAACAGGATCTGCAGCCGAACGTGCAGTTGTACTGGCGGGCCCGGATGACGCAGGGGTCGACGACATCGAACTGGTCGCCGGCCGCTTCATTCGCGACGAAAACCCAGGGCTACCTGCAGGGCGCGGAGCTGTACGACCCGCTCACCAACGGCAGTACCGTCGGCCAGACCCACGGCGCGGTGACGTTCATTCCAGGCGTTGGCGCCAGGCTCGAGTCGTTCACGAGCTATATCAGCTATCAGCTTCCTCAGACACTCACCGAAGGCGAGTTCTCCGTCATCGCCACGAATCTCCTGGCAGACACGGCGGGAGACAAGACGAAGCTGTTCTCGATGGCTCAGGGTTACGCCGACATCGTGACGAACGCCCGTCGCATGACCGTCGAAAAGCGCGGCAACCCGCCCGGAACGATCGCATGGCGGTTCATCACGAGCGGCGATCAAATCGAAACCTTCAGCGACGCGGAACGGTTCACGCGCAACTTCCAGACGAGCAAGACTTATTTCTGGCAGGCCACCTGGCGCGGCGGCCAGTTCAGGGTCCGGATTCATGAGAACGGCCCCACCGGGCCGCAGATCTACGACTTCGGCAAACCCTACAGCGGTATCTACAATCCAACGCCGCACGTCATCTACGTCGGCGCTCCGGTCGGACGCAGCGGTGTGACCGCGGCGTCGGTGCCCGGCGTCATCATCCGGCAGGTGTGGGTGTCGGCCAGTCCACGTCCCACGTTTGCCAACCGCTAGTGTCGGTTCTCGGAACCCGCGTAAAGGAGCACGTCTTGGAACACTGGAAGTATGCAAGCCTGCCGGTAGTGGCCGGCCTTCTCGTTGTGGCGATCGGATGCGGCGGCGATAGCCCGACGGAGCCGAGCGGTGGTGCGCCTCAATTGACGGCGCCGTCTGTCGAGGCGCCGGCCAGCGACCAGCAGCTCGACACGCTGCGCCCGACCCTCACCGTGCGCAACGGATCGTCGGATCAGAACGGTGCGCGCACGTATGAGTTCCAGGTCTCGACGAGCGATACCTTCGCCACCGTCGCGGCCTCCAGATCGGGCGTGCCTGAGGATGCCAGCGGACGGACGAGCGCCGCCCTCGACCAGGATCTGCAGCCGAGCACACGTTTCTTCTGGCGCGCACGGCTGACGCAGGGTTCCACGAGCTCGGCATGGTCATCTGCGGGATCGTTCCGGAGCAAACTCGTGGGGTTCAACAGGCCGGGCGAGCTCTACGACCCGCTCGTGAGCGGCGAATCGGTCGGGACGCCTTTCGGCTCCACGAGCTTCGTGCCCGGACGCGGTCTGCGCATCAACGACCAGAACTCCTGGCTGCGCTACCAGCTCGCCCAGACGATTTCAGCAGGCGAGTTCTCCATGGAAGTCGAAGGGCTGCATCCCAACGGCCCGGGACCGAAGCTCAAGGTCTTTTCGATGTTCGACGGCACAGGCTCGCTCACCTCGAGCAGGTATCAACTGAGCGCCCAGTACCGCGGCTCGAACGGCAATCCTAACAACTGCATCGCGTTCAAGGCGGTCTGGGGGGACACCGACGTGATCCTCGAGCCGCATCTCGCGAAACGTGCGGCGTCGATCGTGATGCTCGATCCCTCGCGCACCTACCTCTGGACGGGAATCTGGACCACCACCTCGTTCAGGCTCGTGATTCGCGACGGCGGCCCGACAGGTTCCGTCGTCTACGATTACACGATCACGGCGCCGGGCGGCGCGGGTCCCTACGCCCCAACCCCGCACTATGCGTATCTCGGCGCGAACTCCGGGCCGGCGGGCGTCGACACCGGCTCGTGGCCGGGCGTGATCTATCGAAACGTGTGGCTCAGCGATCGACCACGGCCGGCGTCGCTCGGCAGCGCGCTTCGGCCGCTCGACTAGAGGAGGACGTTAGCGCACGAGGGCGCGCTGCCCCTGTATCGTCTCTGTCGGGAAGAACCGGCTGTCACAGAGCAGCCACTGACGGCCGTCGAAGATGCCGCTCAGGATGGCGTCGCCGATGTCGTGTTTCGTTTCGCCCGTTGCCTTGACCCTTGACGTCCAGTGCACGGGGGCAACAGCCACCGCGCAGCTCGCCGGCCCGGACGGCCCCGTGCACTCCGGCCAGCCCGAGTTGAGCGCGATCGTTTCGATCCGGTACTCGGAGCCGACCACCTCGACGAGGTTCCGAACGTTCTCGATGTCTTCGAGCTCGTCGCGCTTCCCGCGGCAGGCATCGCTGAAATTGCGGACGCAGTATGCAGGCGAGGCGTCCTGATCGGCGAAGTCGTTGAGAAACGTCTCGGTCAGCTGACGCATCTCGCGCACGCCGTCGTTGACACGGATCGGCGGCGTCGAGCCGTTCACGTGATGCTGCGCAAGCTGGCCCGACGCCCCTGTGTAGACCTCGGTAACCGTTACGGTGACGACGTAGTCACGCGGGACCGGACCGTCGAGTGGCGGTTTCCAGTGGACCGTCCGTCCCTGGCCGACGAATGTGCCTGCCTCGGCGGTCCACGAATACAGGAGGACGTCCGGCTGCGTCTCGGCATCCTCGGCAACGACGGTCACTTCGACGTCCTTGCCCGCGTCGACCTGGTTCCAGCTCGATGTCACGGAGCGGATGACGGGCGGACTATTCGCCGGCGGCGCGGGAGGCGTCGGCCTCACGGGCGAACCCTCCTCGCCGCAGCGCGCGCTGACGACGGCGGAGAGAGCCGCCAACATCACCGCCGCCGCGCGCCGGTCGAGCTTGGGTCTCGACATCACAGGTCTGCCGTATGCTGTTTCCGTGCCGGGCTGCCGGTCAGGCGCTCAGCTCGTCGGGGCTGTCCTTAAAGCTGTCCCTGGCCATGAGATAGGTGACCCACGTTATAATTATTAGTTCAGCTTGAAGTCCCGGTTTGCATTTTTTGCGTTCATAGTGGCGTTGGCGGCAACGGGCTGCGGTGGGGATGCTCCGCTCGAGCCAACCCCGCCGCCACCCAATGCGGCGCCTACGATCTCGTCGCTGACCGTGTCGCAACCTCGCGTGGAAGTTGGCGACAGCGTGCAATTGTCGGCCACGGTGAGCGATCCCGAAACTCCCGTCCAGCAGCTCGCATTCGAGTGGTCGGCGAACGCAGCCGGCACGTTCGACGGCACCGGCGCTCAGGTGAGATGGCGGCCTGCGACCACGCTCGTGACGCCTGTCGCGGTGGAAGTGCGGCTGACAGTCGTCGAGCAATACACCGTGCCCGTTGGACGTTCGACCGAAACTCGCGAGAACCGCACGACGTCGGCCGTCACGGTGCACGCGAACAACTCGCGCGACGAGCTCGCGAATCTCGCGCTGACGTTTCTGGCCGACTTTGGCAACTCCAGCAACACGCCGGAGTTCTGCGTTCGCAACTTCACCGATCAATGCCGCGGAAAGACCGCCGAGCTGAACGACATCCGCGTGGATCGGCAACGGTATGTCATCGCCTCCTATAGCGTTCGCGTGGATCGCATCGACATCGTCGGCACGACTGCGTACATCTTCGCTCCGTGCACGTTCAATTCCATCGATCGCGCGACGGGTGTCCCGCTAAAACCATCTGTGGGAATCTGCGCGCTGACCGCGCTCTATGAGCCTTATCGCTGGTGGCTCTGCACGAGCAACTATTGCCAGGGATACAGCGGCTGTCATCCGGTCCCGGGCATCTCGAGCTTCATCCGCGGCCTTCGCGGACAATGACGGCGCTCGCCGTTCCGGCTCTCATCGTCACGCTTGCCGTGGCGATCTCGGCGCTCGCCATCGCGCCGCTGCACGTCGTCCTGCTGCTTTTTGCGACCCTGGCCTGGTACGCCGTGCCGGGATACTGGCTCGCGCGCCGCTGCTACGCGCATCAGGAGCGCGGGTCCGCAATCGCCTGGCTGGTCGGTCCGCTCTGGGGCTACCTGCTCAGCAATCTGTTTCTCCTGGGGCTCTGGTGGATTGGCCTGCGCCACCCGCTGGCCGTGCTTCTCGCCCCATTGCCGGCGCTGGGTGCAGTCCACCTGCTCGCTCCGCGCACCGGAGTTCTCGTCCCGCCGACCCTGACACGCCGGGATATCGCGGCGGTCCTCCTCGTGCTCTGTTTCGTTCCGGTGATCGTCGGCCGCCCTTTCTCGCAGGTCGGGCGTCAACTGGCGGAAGGGACTGCGTACCGCGCGTACTTCACGGCCGACTTCATCTGGGCGCGGACGGTTGTCGTTGAACTCGCAAAGGCGGAACGCCCCCCCCAGAACATGTTTCTGCGCGGCGACCCGCTGAATTACTACTGGCTGTCTCACCTGCTGAGCGCAATGGAGTACCGCTGGAACGCGTCAGCGCTCACCGTGGACCGCATTCTGCTCGTGAACGCGCTCGGCCTTGGCCTGGTTTTCGTCGCTTTCCTGTACGGATTCATTCGTCACTTCGCGAACAGCCCGCCGGCCGCCGCCGTGGGCTGCGCCTTTGCGCTCGCCTTCGCATCGCTCGAAGCGACGTGGTTCCTTCGGCGGTTGTGGCAGCAGGGGCAACCGCTTGACATCATCCTTTCCTATAACGTCGACGGTATCAGCCGCTGGGTGCTCGGCAGCGTGGTCGTCGACGGTCTGCACCGGCTGCTGCTCTACCAGGTCACGCACCACGCGGTTGCGTATGGTGCCGCACTTTCGGCGCTGGTCGCCGTCGTCGCGTCACCGGATCCGGCGCGTCCGGGCGTAGCATGGCTGACGGGGCTGCTGCTCGGAGGAGCGCTGCTCTTCAGCTCGTTCTCTGCGCTCATGATTGGCGTCGCGGTCGGCGGCTGCTACGTCGCGCGGTTGATCGCATCGCGGCAGGGCCGGCGGCTGCCTGGCGTCTCGATCAGGGCAGCAATTCCGATTGCGGGCGCCGTCGGCATTTCGATCGCGCTTCACTATGTCGACGCGGGCGGCGGACTCGTAAGGTTCGGGCTCAATCAGGTTGCCGCGCGAAACGCCTCGCGCGTCGTGCCGCTCAGTTTTGGGGTCCTGCTGCCCGCCGGTCTCCTCGGCATCGCGGTAGGTGTGGCGACACGGCACTGGCGGACGCTGGCGCTTGCCCTTCTCGCCGCCGTCTGCTTCACGTTCTACTTCTTCGTGAATGTCCTGGATCACCTGGACACGTATGTTGCGTTTCGATCCGGCCACGTCATCATCATCACGTTCGGGACGCTGCTCGCCGTGTTCGCGGAATGGATTTGGACGCGCAGTCGCCCGACCCGCGTTGCCGCCGCCGCCTGTGCCCTGGTCGCGGCGGCGCTCGCGACGCCGACCGCGCTTTTCGACATTATCAACTGTCAGGACGTGTTCAATCGGAAGCCCGGCCCGGGATTTCGCTGGACGGTGATCCTGAGCCCCGGAGAAGTCGAGGGGATGACCTGGATCCGCGAGCACACGCGGCCGGACGCGATCGTCCAGGTCGAGCCGTTCGCCCGCGGGCGCGACACGTGGTCCTACGTGACGGCGTTCGGGGAGCGCCGGATGGCTGCGGGACTTCCCATCTCGATGGTGCCGCTGGCCAAGTACGAACGGGCGTCGGAACGGATCCGCGAGATCTATCGCGCGACCGAGCCGGGTGACGCATATCTCATGGCCGGTCGCGAGCGTATCGACTACCTGGTGATTGGCCCGCCGGAGCGGCGCTCCTACCCCGCCTTCCAGCCGACGATCGAGTCGCGGCCCGACCTGTTCGTCCGCGTGTTCGGGAACGGCGACTTGTCTATTTACCGGATTAGAGGCACCAGGCCGTAAACGTCGCGCGACGACGACCGATCAGGATCCAGCCCGGCTGCGGTCGTGCGCGCGTATCCAGTCCGCAAGCTCTTCCGCCATCACCTGATGGGCGTGCTCGTTGGGATGCGCGTCGAAGATGCTGGCGTGCGTGTCGAACGTATTCATCCGCGCCGACAGGTCGATCACATAGAGGCCAGGATACGTGACAGGCATGCTGACGGTATCGATCGACATCGAGGTGCCCTGCACATTGCGGAGCTCCCATCGAAACCGCGCGAGCGCGCCAGGTGCCGAGAACCTGACCGACAGATTCGTCCACACTCCGGCGCCGGGAAACGACGAGACCATCATTGGAAGCGACGCGGCCGGCTTGTCGTCCACCAGCACATCGAGTGTCGCTATCGGGGCATCGAGTCTGGACGGTACGGAATCGAGGCGCACCCTGACGGTCAGGTCATAGCTCCCGGGAAGGAGCGGAATCGGACCGCTCCCGACGAGCGCACCCGCTTCGCCATGGCTACAGCGCACGCGTCCCTCCGTGACGCTCGAATCGGCTTTCGTCTCGCCGATCTCTCCGCGAAACATCACAGCCGGATAGCGAAGCTCGGTCCGGCCCGCGAGCGCCCTCATGCGCGCGTGGATGGTCGCGAGCGGATTCGCGCCGCGGAACGGGACCTGCGGATACAGGACGACGAGTGCGCGCGCCCCCTGCGCCGTCGAGTAGACCGCCCAGCGGTGGAACGAATCGCGATACTTCGCCCATGACGTCGTGCCTTCCTCGAACGAATGCAGAAGATAGTTGGTATAGAAACTCGTTCTCGGCGGGACGAACTGAATCGAACGCCGGTCGAGGAAATAGTACAGGTACGAGTGGTGCATCAACCACGGGTGAGTCGGCCATTCGCGCCAGGATCGCCGCACGATTGGATGCGGCTTGCCGATCTCGAGATCGTTCGCGTCCCACTGGTAGATCACCAGGTCTGGATCGATCCGAGGCACCTCGATCCCGGCCCAGCGCGCGTAGCTATCGACGCTCGTACCAGGTCGAGCGTTCACTTGCATGTCGTAACGCCGGCCGTCCGCGTTCAAGAGGTCGAGCAGCTTTGACGTGTACGAATCGCGCCAGTCGCGGACGCCGACGCCCCACGTGATCGAATCCCCGAACACGAGCAGCCGGCGAACTCCCGGCGTACGTCGGTCCGGCACGCGGCGGCTTCGCGCGCGGTCCGCGCCCGGGTAGAGATACTCGAAGGGCGTGCTGCCCGGACCCGCCAGCGTAGTACGTCCGCCGTCGCGGTAGATGATACGCAGCATGACCTCGCCGGCACTCACGCTAAGCGTTAGCGCGATGACCGTCAGCATCACCCAGAAGACCAGGCGCCGACGGCGGGTCAGTTCCATGGAAGGGGCTGAAGTGTGTTGCGATAGTATATACGCCACCTCTGCTCGATGATCTCCATCCTCGGGATCTCCGCCTTCTATCACGACTCGGCTGCGGCGCTCGTCATCGACGGTGAGATCGTGGCCGCGGCTCAGGAGGAGCGTTTCACCCGCGAGAAGTACGACGAGGAGTTTCCGCGCAACGCGATTCGCTCATGCCTCAGCCAGGCGGGGCTGCGCCCGGACCAGGTCGACTACGTCGCCTACTACGACAAGCCGTTCCTCAAGTTTCAGCGGCTCCTCGAGACCTACATGGGGTTTGCGCCGCGCGGCTACCGGGCATTCGCAACCGCAATGCCGGTATGGCTGAACAAGAAGCTGCACCTGGCGCGCGCGATCTCGGACGGGCTCGACGGCACCTACCGCAAGAAGTTCATCTACACGGAGCATCACGAATCGCACGCGGCGAGCGCGTTCTTTCCTTCGCCGTTCGAGGAGGCGGCGATCCTGACGCTCGACGGCGTCGGCGAATGGGCAACCGGCAGCCTCGGCTCCGGCCGTGGGAACCGCATCACGCTCACCCACGAACAGCGATTCCCGCATTCGCTTGGTCTGCTCTATTCCGCTTTCACGTACTACTGCGGCTTCAGCGTGAACAGCGGCGAATACAAGTTGATGGGCCTTGCACCTTACGGCACGCCGCGCTACGCCGACGTCATCACGAGCAAGCTCCTGGATCTGAAAGACGACGGATCGTTTCGGATGGATCTCTCGTACTTCAATTACTGCCAGGGTCTGACGATGACGTCGCCGAAGTTTCACGAGCTCTTCGGCGGGCCTCCGCGAAAGGCCGACACCCTGCTCACGGAACGTGACATGGATCTCGCCGCCTCGATTCAGGTGGTCACCGAGGAGATCATGCTGCGATCCGCGCGCCGGGCGCACGAGGAGACAGGACTCAGAAAGCTGTGTCTCGCCGGCGGCGTCGCCCTCAACTGCGTCGCCAATGGTCGGGTTCTGCGCGAGGGACCGTTCGACGACATCTGGATCCAGCCGGCCGCAGGCGATGCTGGTGGCGCACTGGGCGCGGCGCTCTTCACGTGGCACCAGCTGCTCGACCAGCCGCGCACGCCGCGACGGAGCGATGCGCAACGCGGCTCGCTTCTCGGGCCCGAGTTTTCAGCCGGTGAGATTCAGACGTTTCTCGAATCGGTCGATGCCGAATACGAGCGCATCGACGACGAAGCCGCCCTTGTCGACGCGGTCGCCGGCGAGATCGCGCGCGGCGCTGCTGTCGGCTGGTTTCAGGGACGGATGGAGTTCGGTCCCCGCGCGCTCGGCAGCCGAAGCATCCTCGCCGACCCTCGAAACCCCGACACCCAGACGACTCTCAACGTGAAGGTCAAGTTTCGCGAAGGGTTCCGACCGTTCGCGCCCGCAGTTCTTCGTGAGCAGACGCCTCGCTTCTTCGAGATGACGGAGGACGTTGACAGTCCCTACATGCTGCTGGTGACGCCGGTCGCCAGGCAGCATCGGACGACGCTGACGGATGACGACCGCGGCGCCACGGGAATCGCCAAGCTGCGCGTTGTCCGATCGGACATTCCTGCCGTGACGCATGTGGACTGTTCGGCGCGCGTCCAGACCGTCGATGCGGAGAGACACGGAATCTACCGCAGGCTGCTCGAGGCGTTCTATCGGAAGACCGGTTGTCCCGTGCTGGTCAACACGAGCTTCAATCTCGGCTGGGATCCGATCGTGTGTACGCCCGAGGAGGCCTACAGAACCTTCATGGGCTGCGATCTCGACGTGCTGTGCATGGGACCGTTCGTCTTGCGCAAGCGTCGGCAGCGCGCGTGGGTGTCGAGTCAGGCAGGCGTGCCAGACTTCCTTGACGAGCTGCTTGCGTGTCCATGTGGCTCGGGACGGTCGTTGCGCCGCGTGGGCGGGGAGCTCGTGAGCGGCTGCGGCCATCGCTTTCCTGTTACCGACGGCATTCCGCAGCTGTTCTGGCCCCACAGCACGCTCGACGCGCCGACCGATGTCACTGAGCGCGTCAAGGCGTTCTACGAAGAGACGCCCTTCCCGAACTACGACGACCACGACTCCGTACGGTCGCTCATCGAGAAGGCGCGGCGAGGCGCCTACGCGCGCGACCTCGACGCCGCGATTTCCTACAACTCGTCGGTGCTCGAAGTAGGCTGCGGGACCGGTCAGCTCACGAACTTCCTGGGAGTATCGTGCCGCCGGGTGATTGGCACGGACCTCTGTCTCAATTCGCTGCGGCTCGGCGACGACTTTCGACGCGCGCAGGGACTGTCGCGCGTGCGGTTCGTTCAGGCGAACCTGTTCCGCCTGCCGTTTCAACAGGGGGAGTTCGACGTCGTGCTCTGCAACGGTGTCCTGCACCACACGAGCGATCCACGGCTCGGGTTCAAGTTGCTGGCGCCGCTGGTCCGTCCCGGCGGACACATCGTCATCGGCCTGTACAACACGTACGGGCGGCTGATGACCGACGCGCGCCGACTGCTGTTCCGCGCCACTGGCGGCGCAGGGAAATGGATCGATCCCTATCTCCGTTCCACACCGATGAGCGAAGGCAAGCGCAAAGCCTGGTTCGCGGACCAGTACATGCACCCTCACGAGTCGAAGCACACGATTGGCGAGGTCTTTCGCTGGTTCGATGAAGACGGAATCGAGTTCGTGCGCGGCGTGCCGTCGGTTACGGGCGAGGAGGGCGAGGGCCGCACGAAGCTCTTCGCGCGGACTGGGCGGGGCACCTCCTGGAGTCGTTTCCTCGTGCAGGCCCGCCAGATTGTCGGTGGCAGCCGCGAGGGAGGATTCTTCATCATGATCGGCCGGCGGCGTTCGGATGCAGAGATTCAAGAGAAGCCGAGGCCAAGCCGCGCCGCTGCGGCGGTGAGCTGACAACGACCACCCTATGCTGATTCAGCCTGGATACCGACCGAACGACCGGCAGCTCCGCTGGTTTGCGGGACTCTGGTTCCCTGCCATGTGCGCTGTGATCGGATCAGTCGTTCGCGCCGCCCGGCCCGACCTCGCGATCGCGATCTGGGCTGTCGGACTCGTGCTCGGCATGAGCGGGCTCGTGCGGCCGGCAATCGTACGGCCCGTGTACGCCGCGCTGATGTGGATCACCTTCCCGATTGCCTGGATCATGTCTCACGCGATCCTGGCACTCATGTACTTCTTGATCATCACGCCGGTTGCATTGGTCGCCCGGCTCTTCTACGATCCCATGGCGCGAACGTTCGATCGGCGGGCATCGTCGTACTGGGTGCTTCGCACGACGTCCGCGCCGTCGCGATACTTCCGCCAGTTCTGAGCTCGACATGGCCAAACCGGGCAAGCCTCCATCGCCGAATGAGTTCGCCCGCGCCGCGGAAGGCGCGGCCGGCGGTTTCTTCAGCGAGTTCTGGTACTTCCTCCGCCACAACCGCCGCTGGTGGCTCACGCCGGTCATCCTCATGCTCCTCATCCTCGGCGTGCTGGTGGTGATCGGTGGATCGGGCGCGGCGCCGTTCATCTACACGTTGTTCTGAGAGTTCATCTGCAGGGCGTCTTCGGCTCTTGGCTGGACCGCGCCACCAAAGCGGCTGTGGTCGTCTCGGCGCTCGCCGCGCTGATCTTCGAAACGATCCAGGCGGGACAATATCAAAAGGGCATACCGACGCTAGCCGCGGTATGCGCGCTCGCCGGATGGTTCGGCGGAAGACGGTGGCCCGAACGATCCGCAGGGGTGATTCTCGCAGCCGGATCGCTCGTCCCCATTGTCTGGATCGCAATTACCGGGCGCTTTGGCCTCTGGCTGCTTTCACCCTGGGTTGCCGCTCTGGTCGCGGCCGCGGCACCGACGTTCACGAGCTCCTGGCAGTATCCGCGGCCCTGGCGGATTCCGTTGATCGCGTGGGCGCTTGCCGTCGCGTTGACCTGGCCGATCGTGGCACTGCGAGAGCTCGACTGGACGCCATCGGTGCTCTGGACGGTGCCGTCGGTTTACAGCACGCTCGTCCACGCAATCCCGACCGCGGTCTGGATCGCAGAAGTCGCTCAGGTCCATCTGATGGGCCTCCTGTGGGTCGACTGGTTGTTCGGCCGGTTCGCCGGCGTCCAGAGCGCGGGCGTGCGTGCCTACGAACGGGCCATCGTGTGGCCTTCTGTCGTGGCGGCGATCGCCGGTGCAGCCATCGCGACGTACCAAGGGTTTTTCCAGCTCGGGTTCCTCACCAAGAGCCGTTGGGCGACGCTTGGCCGCGCCAGCGGTACGCTGGCCGATGCGAACACGTCAGGAACGCTTGCGGGGCTCTGGATAGCGATTCCGATCGGCCTTGCGCTGTCGACGTCGTCGCGCCGGACTGCCGGGCTCCTGAGTCTGGGGTCAGCGATCCTGGCGCTCGGCGTGTGGGCGACCGGCTCGAGAACCGCCCTGCTGGGCGCCCTGATCGCACTCGTGTCCGGCGTTCACTTGTCGATGACGAGGAACCCGTCGGCCGGCGCCAGGCGCGCCGCGATTGTTTCCGCGACTGTGTCGATCGCGATTGTTGGCACCCTGCTCGTGTGGCAGCCGCCAGCCACGGGGCCGCTCCGACGCATGAGGTCCCTGCTGCCGAATCTCTCCACGTCCACGCTCCGAAGCGCCGGGTGGGAGCTCTGGGCGAGAAACGGCTATGGCCTTGCGGCGATGGCCGCAATCCGGGACTCTCCCTGGCACGGCATCGGCGTCGGCACCTTCCACCTGCTTTCTCCTGCTTACGCGAAGGCGGCGACGGGCGCGCGTCTGCCCCATGACAATGCGCAGAACTGGTATCGCCATCAGCTTGCCGAGCTGGGAATTCTCGGAAGCGTCGGTTGGGCGGCCTGGGTCGCGGCGTTCGTCGGCTGCCTCGTGCGACGCCGGACGACAGTAGTGGATCGCACCAGATATCTGCCGGCCGTGTACGCGGTCATCGGCTTGGGCGCCGCATCGATGCTTGGCATGCCGGGCCAGAGTGTCCAGGTCGCGCTCGCTTTCTGGACCCTCGCTGTCTGGGTAATCTTGCTGCGGAAGTCTGACAGCCCGCAGTCAACAGACTCCGGCAACCGTAACGGCCGAAGTTCGTGGCCGCTGGCGGCAGCGCTCGGACTGGCCGCGACGCTGGCCGCCTCGACGCTCCTCGCGGGCATGAGAGACATGCGTCCTCCGTTTCGCGCCAAGGGGTTCGACCAGGGTTTCCGGTACGGCCTTCACCAGGCCATCCAGGGCACCGTTGGCACGACGCATACGACGGCGCACGCCGTCGACGTTCCGCGGGCCCCCACGAAATGGATGAAGCTGACCGTCTGGGTCGAGCATCCTGACGCCGATGAGCGGCCCGTCGCCGCACGCATCTGGCGCGACCGCGAGCTCATCGTCGACCACCGCTTTCCCCGCAGCGTCCCGCTTACGCGCTATGTCGCGGTTCCCGGCAACGATGAACGGTTTGTTTTCGAGGCGATGGTCGACAGGACGTTCAAGCCGACGTCCAAACCGCGTCCCGAAATTGGGCTGAACGTGTCCTGGGAATTCCTCAACGAGCCGCCCGCTGGTTATCGCGGCGATCGATGAAGATATGATTCGCGGCATGGAGTCGGCAGGCGAAGCGACCCGGGGTGAAGCCTACGCCGAGAGGCTGATTCGCCTGCAGACGTCGTGGTGGAAGCGGTGGCTGGACGTTCAGGCGCCGTACCGCTGGAACATCCGGCGGCTCAGTCCCGGCTTCGTGCTGGACATTGGTTGCGGAATTGGTCGAAACCTCCATCATCTCGGTGGGCACGGAGTCGGTATCGACACGAACGAGCACTGCGTCCGCGCGGCCAGGGCGCGGGGCCTGACCGCGTTCACGCCTGACGAATTCCGCGGTGTCGCGGAGTACAACCGTCCGAACCGTTTCGACTCGATCTTGCTTGCACATGTCGCTGAGCACATGACCGAGGATCAGGTCGTCGGGCTTCTGCTTGAGTACGAAGCGCTGCTCCGCCCCGACGGGCGGCTCATCCTGATCGCGCCTCAGGAAGCGGGGTTCAGAAGCGACCCGACGCATGTTCAGCTGATGGATTTCCCGTCCCTCGCCCGCATCTCAGACCGGCTCGGGTACCAACCGGAACGCGCGTGCTCGTTTCCCTTCCCCCGCTGGGCAGGCCGGCTGTTTACCTACAACGAATTCGTCTCCGTGAGCAGGAAACCGTCGCCGCGGCCGTGAGCCACCCCGACCTGTCCAAGCCTCTCGTCAGCGCCATTGTGGTGAACTGGAACGGCGGCGCGATGCTGCAAGATGCGCTCGCTTCGCTTTTCGCACAGACGTGGCCCGCCCTCGAGGTCGTCGTCGTCGACAATGGCTCCACGGACAGCTCGGTGGAGCAGGCCGAACGCGCCTTCGGCGACAGGCTCCTCGTCATCCGCAACGCGAAGAACGAAGGGTTTGCGCGCGGCAACAACATCGGCTTCCAGGCGGCGAAAGGAGAATGGCTCTTTCTGCTGAATTCCGACGCCGTCTGCGAGCCGGACGCGATCGAGGAGCTGATGCGGTTCGTCGCGGAGAAACACGACGTGGGCCAGCTGGCCTGCCGCGTCGTCCGCGCCCACCAGCCGAACATTTTCGATTCCGCGGGCCTGCTCCTCTATCCGGATGGCATATCGCGCCCGCGCGGCTGGGAGGAAAAGGATCTGGGCCAGTACGATCGCGCCGAAGAGGTGATGGCGCCGCACGGGTGCGCCTGTGCGCTTCGCAGGACCATGCTCGATCGGATCGGCGGATTCGACGAAGACTTCTTCTGTTATCTGGAAGATATGGACCTGGGTGTTCGGGGACAGCTCGCCGGCTGGAAGTGCTGGTACGTTCCTACGGCGCGCGTACGCCACAGGAAGTCGGCAACCGCCGGCAACTATTCGGTCTTCAAAGCCTTCCACGTCGAACGCAACCGCCTGTATTGCCTCTGGAAGTGGATGCCGCGGTTTCTCGTGTTCGTCGCCCCGCTCTTTACGCTGAACCGCTACGCCATGCAGGGCTACGCGGCGCACACGCATCAGGGGCTGTCTGCTGAATTCGTGAAGGAATACTCGCTGGCGCGGCTCTTCCTGGTGCTGATCCACGCCCGGCTGGCCGCGCTGCGCCGGCTGCCCCGCATGCTGGCGAAGCGAAGGCAGATCCGCAGCACGCGCACCCTCAGCGTCAGGGAGTGGTACGGACTCATTTCGCGGTTCAAACTCGACGCTATCGAGCTCGCATTGAAGTACTGAGCGAGTAAACGCGGCCGGTTCCCTCGACGTACTCGAGTCGCAGCCGGGACGAGAGTTCGCCGATGCGTGCTTCGATCTTGCTCCACTCACCCGGCGGGTAGAGCTCGGTGTGCACAACGATGTAAGTCACGCCGAGATCGGACAGCCTCGCGAGAACCACCTCCTCCGGAAACGCCTGCATGTCTGTATAGAGCAGCTCGTGGTAGCGGGTTCGCCATCCGTGGTACCCGTGGACCGTCTTCTGCCAGTGTGCGATCGAGTGAAGCATGAAAACAGTCTGCCGCCTGTTGAGGATGCGGTAGTCGTTGACGTTCCCCACCGGCACTTCGGCAACCACGAACGGCCTCGGGCGGCTGCGAAGCCAGCGATCGACGGCCGGAATCTCGAACTGGATCGGTTGAGCCGGCAGCGGCATCGCGGCGGACTCCACGACCAGCAGGATCCCGATCGCGGCGGCGAGAACCGGCCGCCACGCGTCCCGCACGCGACTCGCGATCCTGTCGAAGCCAATCCCGGCAAGCACCGCGAGGCCCAGGAGGCCAAGCAGGTTGAAGCGTGAAGACGCGCGGATGAAGTTGAACCCTGGCATCCAGTAGACGTACTGCCACAGGCCATACGGCGGCCCAAGCGCGAGGCCGTAGCCTACGAGCGCCAGCAGCGCGTAGAAAAGCGTCGGACTGCGGCGGCGCGCCTCCATCCACCGTGCGACATCTTGCCGGCGTGAACTTCTGATGTAGTACCAGATTCCGCCGACCACGAGAAAGATTGCGCAGCCTCGAATGCCCCACTCAACCGCTCGAGCGGCAAGCGCTGTCCGGTGGCGCACGCGTCTCACCGACAATACCCAGGAAGGCACTGGCCCGAAGGACCCGCCATCGCGCGCCCACGACCAGGTCAGTTCCGAACCGGCACCAGCCTCGACATATTCGAGCCGGACCTTGTGCGATCCCTCCGCCAGTTCGATGCGTCCCGCCTGCGTGCGGCTCGAATGCACGCCGCCGTTGTCCACGACCAGGCGATCGTTGATGTACAACCAGGAGCCATCATCCGAGGTCGTGGCAAAGTCGTACAGCCCGGCGCGGCCGACCGTCAAATAACCCGTCCAGCGCACGCTGAACTGTTCGGGCCGCGCGCTGCCCCATCGCTGCCGCATGCGGGCAGCCGACAGCTCTCTGTCGGTGACGGTGCGGACCGGCGATCCGTCCCAGGTCGTGTTGGCGAAATACCAGCCGACCAGGCCCTCTCCGGCTCGAAGCGTTGGACGGACGACGGCGAGGAGCGTCCACGCGAGTGCCACGGTCAACAGCACGCTGAACCGGCGCCAGCCCGAGCCTGCCGTCGCGTCCGGGTTCCGGCGGCCGACGATCGCGCCAAAGCCGGCGATGGCGGCACAGAATACCCAGGCCCAGGCAGCTCGCGACCAGTCGACCAGGATTGCCGTTCCGGCCCTGATGGGAATGAGCGTTCCGGCGGTCAGACCAGCCGCCACCGCTACGGCTGCCATGAGCGCCAAGTCAAACGCGAGGCTCGTTCGTCCCCGCACCGGCGACGCTTCGTCGCCAGCGGCCGCGCGCGGGCGGAGGCGCCAGGCGATCGCTGCGAGCCCGAGCAGGATCGCTAGATATCCAGGGAACAGAAAGGCACGCGCCGCCGTGTTCACGTCGATGTCGGCAAGGTCATGCAGGAAGCGGTGCACGTGCGACGGCGAGGCGAGGAAGTCGCCGTAGTTCGGCACCCAGCTCCCGATCCCACGCCTCAGCCCGGTCTCCCTCTGCACGGCTCGATACGTGAGGAAGACCAGCAGGGACGGGAGAAGCAGCATCACGCCGACTGGGCCCAGATCGCGGATCCGCCGTAGCAGGCGCGGCGGCTCGCCGAGCAGCGCGCGGTAGATCAAGAACATCAGGAGCGCGACCGCCATGAAGGCCGCACCGTGGCCCGTGGAGAGCACCTGCAGCGTCGTGAAGGCGGCGGCGAGCCGCAGGTCGCGCTTGCGTCCGCCATCGAGATACGCGTGCAGCGACGCAAGCGCGAACGGTATCCACTGAATGGTCGTCAGGGTCACCTGGCCGATGCGAAAGAACCGCGACGGCGCACACTCGAAGACGATTCCGCAGAGGAGCGCAGCGGCGAAGCTGAGTCCGACATTCCGTGCCAGCAGATAGGCGCCGAGGCCGCAGAGAACGCACGACAGCAACATCACCAAGTTGGCGGCGAGCGGCAGATCGCCGGTCAGCCAAATGACCGGGGCGGCGAAGAGCGCGATGCCGATGACATTTTCGCCGTAGGCAAGTGTCAGGCGGTCAGGATGATAGAGATTGGCATCGAAGATCGCCCAGGGTTCGGTCACAAACGCGTGGGCGTCCCATCCGAGCAAGTACCAGCCGAGGTCGCCGTCGAGGCCAGTTGTAAAGCGAAGGCTGGCTGGATGGACCGAGACGGGATACGCCAGCAACAGCGTAAGCGCCGTGTAGAGCAGTGCGGCGAGCCACGTCTCCCGGCTGCCAAAGCCGACTCGAGCCGCAGGTGAATGCAGCTGGGTCACGGCGTGGACTGCCATTCGTGGGCCGTTTGCTCGACTCGACCCCCACTCGCTTCGAGATCCGAGAGAAGGAAGAACACGCCGACGAGGAGGGCCACAGTCCCGGTCGTCATCGTCCGAGTGCCCGAGGTCGTGACGTGAAAATAGAGGTTGTACGGGGTGCTGAGATAAGTCGCGTACAGGCCGCAGACGTACAGCGCCGCCGTGAGGGCCGCGACCGCCGCGCCAGGATGCAGCTTCAGGCGCCAGCTCCGCTGGAAGATGACGATGGCTGCGACAACCAGGGTCAACAGGGATATGGCGGTCGCCTGCACGGTCAGATAGTTGAGTAGATATTGCGGCGTCGTGCCGTCGAACAGCCGGACCGACAGCCGCGTGAAAGTCCCGAACGGATCGTCTACGAGCTCACTCTGAAGGCCCCACGCCTTCTTGCATACGGCCCACATCAAGGTCGGAGCAATCGAGAGAAGCAGCACGCCGACGACCAGGTAATCCGATCGGAGGCGCGCCCCGAGGCTCGTAACGCTGCACTCAGGGTATTTGGCTCCGAGCGCGAGAACGGAAGCAAGGAAGCAAGCCGCGAACAGGAGGCCTTCGTTCTTGAGACTTGCGGCGATTCCCACGGCGACCATGGCCGAACAAAGGTCCACGGTGTTTCCTTGTGACAGATAACGACCGAACGTCAGGAGAGCCACCGCGCTGTATATCACCAGGTACCCGTCCATGAATCCGTTCCACTGCCACGCGCCCAGACCGGCGAAGATTGCCAGGACCAACAGGATGAAGCTCAGTGTCATCTTGCGAAAGCTGAAAACCCATAGAGCGATCGGCACGAGCATCAGGACGAGACTGCCCTTGGGGAGGAACTCGTTCCAGTAGCCCTTCAGATAGGCGAGTTGAGCGGCGATCGCCGGGACCAGCAGCGGGTAGTCTGGATGCGAGAAGACGATTGAGGGGTGGGTCCACCCGGCTGTCTCACGGAGCGCGCCCTCGATCCAGATCATCCTGGCGTGAAAAAACCAGATGGAACGTCCATCCCAACGTACGAGTGGTTCCGAGAGGGCACGAATGTAGTACATCCCCAGAATATAGATGACGACAGCGATCGAGATGACCGTGGTTCTGGACTCGAGCATCCGACGCACCGACTGCACACGCGCCCCTCTCCACAACCGGAACGCCCCCAGGAACCCGACGAGCAAGGCGGCTGCGAACACGCGCGCAATCGGCTGGCCGGTGAGCATCAGACAGTAGTCGATGAGAATACCAAGACCGATCGCCAGCGCGGCCTGTTCGAAGAATCTGCCAGGGATCCTCGAGAAGGGCACCGCCGCGGAGCCCATCAGGAACAGGCACACCGTGCTGAGACTAAGGACAATGAACAAGTGACACTTCTGTCCGGCTTTCGATCTGAGAACAGCCTGGCGTCGCCGGTTCGGCAATGTGCACGAACCTCGCTTTCGCATCGCGCTCGAGCCTGCGGGGCCACGCAGAGGCGACGATCTGTTGATACACCCACACGTTCGCGGCGACGCGATCCGAGAGCGCGTAGCGCTCCACGTTGTGCGCCTCGAGCATGGCGACCATTTCGCGGACGCTGACCGGCAGGACTTCTTCACCGGCGCGGGGTGTGTTCAGGTTCGCCTGAAAGACGGTCGGAGCGCCGACAGCCTTGGCGGCCGATCTGTGAACGTCGCGAATCGTCGACAGAACAGACCTGTAGAAACTCCAATGGCCGATGCCGCCGGGCCAAGGGACCCAGAGAAGAACGCCAAAGATGACCACTGAAAACGCAAAAGCAGCTCCGTCACGGTAGGGCCTCGTGACATCTGCCCTGATCCGCTCAATCCCCTGACGAATGCGCTCGCTCTGGAATCCGACGACCACGTACCGGCCGGTGCTCAGCACGATGACGACAGCCAGGATTCCAAGCCCAACGTCGACGAAGCGGGCGGCGAGTACGGTGTCGTAGCCGGCGGCCCGGCGCGACAAGACCCACGCCGGCACGCGGCTATCGGGCCCCCCGTCGCGCGCCCAGGTCCACATCAGCTCGGCGTCGCCGCCGAACTGCACGTAGTCGAGCCGGACGCGATGGGAGCCCGGCGCCAGGTCGATTTCGGCCGACCGCGCGAGGCGCGAATGAGGGCCGCTGTTGTCGACGACAAGCCGGCCGTCTATGAAAAGCTGGGAGCCGTCGTCCGAGGTCGTCGTGAAGCGGTAGCGGCCCGCGTGGCCAACCGCTAGATAGCCGACCCAGCGCGCGCTGAAGCGTGCGGGAGGCCGGCCGTTCCAGCGCACCCGCATCCGTGCAGTCGAGATCCGGCTGTCAACAAACAAGCGAGCGGGCTGTCCGTCCCAGGCCGCATTGGCGAAATAGTGCGCCGTCAGACCGTCGCCCGCCCGTAGCGTCGGCCGCACGAGGCCTAGCAACATCCAGAATGAAATGGCCGTGAGCAGCAACAGGGGCCGTCGTCGGCGCGCGTCCATCAGGCGGCTCCCCAGCGCCATACGGAGCCCGGCGAAACCCGCGCACAGCAGCCAGGCGAACGCAGCGGTCGACGTCTGGACCAGAGGCAATGCATCTCTGCCCAGAGCGACGACAGTACCGCCAGTGAGGAGACCGGCGACGGCGGTGGCAACGAGTATCGTCAGCTCGAACGCGACGGCCACTCGAGGCCCTTCACGGCCACACCGTTTTGACGGAACGTCGATCACGCTTCCTTTAGACGGCGTCGCGGCCGGACCGGTAACGGCCCGCAGCTCGTCGACTGAGGATGAGTAGCAGCGATGAGGCCATCGCGATAGCGGTCCTGAGCAGCTTCACGCTGCTCTTGGCTGACTCGTAGGTGACCTGGACAGGCACGTCGATCAGCCGGAGTCGAAGCGATTGCGCCACGACGAGCAGCTCGACATCGAACGCGAACCCATCAATCGTCAGGTGCGGAGCCATGGCGTCAAGCGCTCCGCGCCGGAATCCTTTCAGGCCGCACTGCGTGTCTCGAACATGAATCGGCAGCAGCAGCCTCACCAGGGCGTTGAACGTCATCCCCACCACATGCCTGCGGTATAAGAACCCGAACAGCCGGACCGGAACGAAATACCGCGAGCGACTATGTCGCCGGTTTCCGATGACGATGTCTGCGTCTGCAAGCCCTTCCAGCGTTCGCTCGACCGAGGCGCGATCGTAGGCGAGATCGGCATCCATCACGATTACGCGTGGCGTCCTGATCAGCGGGATGGCAGCCCTGACTGCCGCTCCCTTGCCTCGGTTCGTGGCGAGGCGATGCACACCGACATGCGGATGGCCCGACGATTGCGCGCGATGCGACGTTTCGTCGTCGCTGCCGTCGTCCACGACGAGCACCGCTGCGCGGGAACCGAACCAGCCCTCGAGTGTTCTCAGCGAATCTGCGATGCGGGCGGCTTCGTTGTGGCACGGAAGAACGATGGTGAACGTCGGCGTGCCGATCGGTTCCTCATGTTGCATCCGTGCGCTCGCACAGGAGATAGAGTAATGCGCCGCCACGGCGCAGCCGTGAGGCTTCGATTTCCACCGCGCGACTGCCGCCACGAGCGGAGAACAGTCCGACCAGAGGCGCCACGAGGTTGAACGATCCGCCAGAAAGGATGCGCCACCCGGCCGCCTCGGCGGCGCGCGCGAGCGCCCGGCCGTCGTAACGGGAACGGTGCTGGCTGGCCCCCATGCGCGGCGTCAGATGAAGGAAGTCGATCAGGCGTTCCAGAAAGACCCAGTGGGAACGGTAATTCGGAGTCGTGATCAGGCATTTCGCGCGCGGACGCGCGACGCGATGCAACTCGGCCAGCGACTGTGCGCCCTCAGCTTCAGTCAGGTGCTCGATCGCTTCCAGGAAGTACAACCTCGAAAAAACGCGCGGGCGAAACGGCAGGGTCGTCACGTCCGCGGTGACGACAAGCGCTCCTGGCTTCTGCGCCCGGACGGCCTGACACGCGCCTACCCGAAAATCGGCGGTCACGACGCCCGCTGTCGGGAACCGCCAAGAGACGATGCCCGACCCGCCGGCGGCGTCGAGCGCGAGCGCGTCGCCATCGGGAGGCAGTAGGGACTCGACCAGATCGAGGCGTGCGCGGTGCCACGCGCGCTGCAGCCGCCAGCCTCGGGTAAGGGCGCGAAGCTGATAATCGCCCGGTATCGAGTGCTCGACGGAGGAGCCGGCGCTGGATGCGCTCAGCATGGTCGCGCAGAGCGTAACAGAGCCTGACGCTCCGTCTCAAGACAGGCAGATAGCTTACACTCTGCGAATCTGGATGAACGCCCCGACCGAGACGGGACGGCCCGCGACAACTAGAAACCGATTTCACGCCTGGGGCGAGCTGGCGCTCGTCGTTTCGGCTTTCGGAATCCTCACGGTCCTTTTGATCGCTCCGATGGCGCTTCACCTCGGGAGCGTCGGACGCCTGGACAACGCCGATACGCGGATGCTGATCTGGAATGTCGCCTGGGTCGCCCGGACGCTGATCGTCGATCCCCTTCACGTTCTGGACGCGAACATCTTCTATCCGCATCGAGGGACGCTCGTGTACTCGGAGAGCAACCTCGGCGCCGGTGTGCTCGCCATTCCCGTGTACTGGGCGACGCGCAATCCGTACGCCGCGCACAACTTCGTGGTCCTTCTGACGTTCGTCCTCAGCGGGACGGCGACGTACTATCTCGTTCGATACTTGTCGGGCGACCGGCGCGCGGCCGCGGTCTCGGGAATCTGTTTCGCGTACTGCCCTTACGTGTTCTCGCACCTTCCCCACGTCCACCTGCTGATGACGGCTGGCCTGCCCCTCAGCATGCTCGCCTTTCATCGCCTGGCCGACCGTCCGACCGCGTGGCGAGGAGCGGCGCTCGGCCTCGCCCTGGGAGGTCAGGCGCCGTTTTGCGGCTACTACACCGTCTTCGCCGGACTGACCGTCGCATTCGCCGTGCTCGTCGCACTCGCGATACGGCGTCGCTGGACGGACCTGCGCTACTGGGCGTCCATCGCCGTGGCCGCAGCAGTCGCGACCGCGATCGCACTGCTGATGTTCGTCCCGTACGTTCGGCTGCAGCAGGCCGAAGATTTTCGGAGGCCATTCGAAGACGCCCGTCTGTTTTCAGCTACTTGGCGGACCTACTTCGCGTCCTCGGCCTACGCACACGCGTGGATGCTGCCCATCATTCGGCACTGGAACGAAGTACTGTTCCCCGGGTTCATCGCGGTTATTGGGGGCGTGGCAGGCCTCGTGGTCGGGTGGGTCTCCCGGCAGCATCGCGAACTCTCGATCCTGTATGGCAGCCTTGCCGCGCTGGCGTTCTGGGCATCGTTGGGTCCTGACGCGGGTCTGTACACCGTGCTGACCGCGACCAATCCGGCGTTCACGTTCATCCGCGCGCCAAGCCGAATCGGCGTCGTCGTCGCGTTCGCGTTGTCCGTGCTGGCCGGCCTTTCGATTTCGGCGCTGCTCGCGCGACTCGAAGGCCGGACACCAGCCGGCGGCGAGATTCAATCCGCGCCCCGCTCGCGGCGAAGGCCGGCAGTCGTGGCGGCCCTTCTCGCTGCCGCAGCAGTGGCGGAGTTGAAGGTGCCTCTCACGTTCTCACCCACGACGCCGACCGAGCCGGCGTATCGCGCACTTGCCGCCCTGCCCCGCGGGCCGGTCATCGAAATCCCGTTCTACTCCACCAGGTTTGCCGCGGAGCGAACGCGATACATGCTGGCCTCCACCGCGCACTGGATGCCGCTCGTCAACGGGTTCAGCTCCCACATTCCGAGGGATGTCCTCGAAAATACACCGACGCTGGGCAGCTTCCCGAGCCGCGAGGCGTTCAAGATCCTCAAACGCGATCAGGTCAGGTATGCCGTGTTTCACATGCACACCCTCGATCCAGCCGCTCGCGCATCGGTCGTCGCGAGGCTGGGAGAGTACGATCGCAATCTGCTCCGGCGCTACGCGGACAATCGCATCTGGCTCTACGAGATCGTCGGGTTTCCGGACTGAACCAGATGCACCAATCGGTCTTTGGCTCGCCGCGGCGTCATTGAATCGCGCCGGGCTGGTTCTCCTCCAGCGTCGCCTTAATTACATCGAAGAAGGTCGCCGCAATGAGGTCGTAGCCCTGAGGAGTCGGGTGCAGATCGTCTACGCCGATCAGATCCAGCCGGTTTTCAAGGGCCCTGTAGACATCCACGACGGGCACTCCCTGGCGCGCCGCGATTTGCCGGATGGAATCGTTGAACCCCGGAATCATCGCCGCGACGCGGTCGCGGTTCCGGATGCCGCCGGCACGCTGCGGGGGAATCGTGGCGAGAAACACGCGTGCGCCGCGCGCTTTCCCAAGAGTCACCATCTCTTCGAGGGCGATGAGAGCGTTGTCCGCGCCGCTTTGCCCACTCAGAAGATCGTTCGTTCCCTCCATCAGGAGCAGTGCATCCGGCAGGTTCGCGTCGAGGCTTCCCGGAAGGCGCTGACGGCCGACCGATTGCGACGCCGGCGTTCGGGCTGCCGTCTCGCCGCCGACGCCGTCGTTCAACGATTCCGGAGTCTGCGTCTGGTAGCGCGCCGTGAGCAGGGTGCCTAGCTTGAACGGATACGAGTCGGGTCTGTTGGCGAGCAGCATGGTCGGCGCCGCCGACGTCACTCCGAGCGTCAGGCTGTCGCCGAACGCGAGGAACCGCGTCGCCACGAGCCGCGGCCGGACCACGCTCACAAAGAATGAACAGGATGCCTGACGGTTCGCGCGGTCTTCCGCTTCGCATGTCACGCTCGTCGAGCCGACCGAAAAGGCCGTTCCCGACGCCGGGGCGCAGGTGACCGTGACCGGTTGTTGTCCGCCGGTTGCTTGCGGAGTCGTGTACGAGATCGGGACGGGTCTGCCGTCGAGCGACTCGCTCCTGACGGGAGCCGGACAGGAAATCGTTGGCCCGGGCCCGCTTGGTCCGGTCGGCGAATCACCGCACCCGGCGGCGAGCGCCACGACGAGCAGAGGCCAGAAAACCCGTCTCAAGGCCTGCGAATACCGGCGAGCCTGGTGCCCGGCTCCACCGTCTCGACCGCCGGCGCCTCGAGAATCTCGCGGAGCGCGTACGTCGGCTTGTCCTGCGACTCGTGATAGGTGCGCGCCTGCATCTCGGCCAGCAGCCCGATCGTGACGAGCTGAACGCCGGTGAAGATCAGCAGGATGCCGAGGAGGAGCAGCGGACGATCCGCAGACTGGTAGCCGAACAGCCGCTGATACGCGACCCACGCGCTGATCAGCGCCCCGACGAGCCCCATGGCCAGGCCCAGGAGACCGAAGATCTGCAGCGGACGCGTCGAGTAGCTGATGAGAAACTTGACCGTGAGCAGGTCGAGCATCACGCGCACCGTGCGCGAGATCCCGTACTTCGACGCACCGTGCGATCGTGCGCGATGGCCAACTTCCCGCTCGGAAATCCGGACACCCATCTCGCTCGCGATCGCCGGCAGAAAGCGGTGCATCTCGCCGTACAACCGCATCGACTTGACGATCTCTGCCCTGAACACCTTCAGGGAGCAGCCGTAGTCGCGCAGGTGAACGCCGGTGGACCACGAGATCAGCCGGTTGGCGATGATCGACGGAAGGCGGCGGGTGAGGAACGGATCCTTGCGCGACTTCCGCCAGCCGCACACCATGTCGAACCCGCCGCGTTCCAGCTCTTCGACCATTGCCGGAATGTCGCGCGGATCGTTCTGGAGATCGCCGTCAGCGGTGACAATCAAGCGGCCGCGCGCGTGAGCGAAACCGGCAGCGAAGGCTGCGGTCTGACCGAAGTTGCGGCGGAACCGCAGCACGCGAACGCGCGGATCGCGCCGCTGGATCTCGGCGAGCCGCTCGAACGTCTCGTCCACGCTGCCGTCGTCGATGAAGACAACTTCGTAGGCGCGCCCCCAGGCGCTCAGCACCTCGGTCAGCTCCTGATGGAGCGGCCGCACGTTAGGCGCTTCGTTGCGCATCGGAATGACGACGGATATTTCGGGGGGCATCAAGCGCGGCTGGATTTAAGGCGTTATTATACCAGAATTTAGCGACTTACCCCGGTGTGGACGGGCTGCGGCGCCGGCCCCACCAAATGCCCGCCGCCGCGCCGGCGATTGCGAGCCCGATCGCAATTTTCAGCCCGTGACGCTCGAGAAAGGCGATCGTCTGCTCGCCGTACCAGATGGCGAGCAGTCCCGCGCCGAAGTATCGAAGGCCACGGCCCGCCGCGATGGTGCCGGCGAACACCCAGGGATTCATTCGAGAGACGCCGGCCATCAGGACGAAGATCTTGAACGGCGCCGGCGGCGGAAGGATCGCCGGAACGAAGATCGCGGCGACCCCGTACTTCCGAAACGTTTCGAGCCCTCGCTGGATCCTCGTCGGGTTGAACCTCCGGCTGAGAAGCGCCTCGCCTCCCTTGTGGCCGATCCAGTAGAGCAACAGGCAGCCGGCGATCGACCCGAGCGTCGACATCAGGGCGTAGAACACGAGCCGATGCGGGTGCTGCATCACCATCGACACGATGAGGATGTCGTTGATCTCCGGCAGCGAGAGGATTGACGAATCGAGGAACGCGATGACGAAAAGGCCTGGGCCGCCGATGCCGATAGCGAACGCCTGGACCCAGGCGAGGACACGTCGCATGGAGTAGACTACGAGCCTTGGCGATTATAGCAACGCGGGCGACGCGCATCGCGCGCGCGGCCGCGCTCGTTCCCGCCCTCGCCGCGGCCACCTATTACGCTTACTCGGGGCTGACGCTCAGCCACTACGACGCAAAGGCCCACCTCGTCGTCGCGAGGCGGATCTTCGACAGCCTCACGCCGGGCTGGCATCAGATCGGGGCCGTCTGGCTCCCGCTCCCCCACCTGCTAAACGCCGTCCCGGTTCAGCTGGACGCGTGTTATCGAAGCGGGTTCTCCGGCGTCGCGCTTTCGGTCACAAGCTTCGTCGTGATGTCAGGCGCGACAGCCGCACTCGTCGCTCGGGCGACGGGCTCGATCGTCGGTGCCCTCGTCGCAGTCGCGCTCGCCGACCTGAATCCAAACGTGCTGTACCTGCAGAGCACGCCGATGACCGAGCCGCTGCTCTTTGCACTCGTACTCGTCGCGGTCGAGCGGTTGTCGCGATGGGCGGAGATGCCGTCGAATGCGCACGCGAGGCAGGCGGGAATCGCGCTGGGCGCCGCGTGCTGGACTCGATACGAGGCGTGGCCCGTGGGTGCTGCTGCGCTCGCGATGACAGCGGTCGCGAGGTTTCTTCGCGGCGGCCAACGCGGGAACGTCCTCCGTGGAATTTTCCGAATCGCGGCATGGCCGGCCGGATTCGTGATCGTGTTTCTCGTACTGAGCCGGGCGACGGTCGGAGAATGGTTCGTGGCCGGCGGCTTTTTCGTCCCAGAGAACCCTGCGCTCGGCCGGCCACTCGCTGCCGCGCGTCAGGTCCTGAACGGCGTTGTCTCTCTCGGCGGTGTGCCGCTCGTTGTCGCCGGCGTCGCCGGCGCCACGTCCGCGGCCGCAGTCGCTTTGCGACGCCGCGACGATCGCTCGCCCGCCCTGCTCCTCTCACTCGCGCCGCTGGCCGCCGCGGCACTGCCGTTTTACGCGTTCGTCCAGGGTCACCCGTATCGCGTCCGCTACAACATCGCCCTCGTGGTGGCGGCGGCGGTGCTGGGTGGCGTTCTCGTCGGCCTGCTGCATCGAAGGTGGCCACGAGCCGGGACCGCACTCGGCGTCGGCCTGGTCGTCGGGGTCGTGGCCGGCCATCCGCCGCTCGAGGCCGACGCGCCGATGGTTCGCGAGGCTCAGTGGGACACGGCGCACCGCCGCGGACGGTCCGCCGTCACTGCATATCTGTCGCGTGAGTGGGATGGGCAACCGATCATGGCGAGCATGGGATCGCTCGCGCACTACATGCAGGAGACGTCGCGCGCCGGATTCCGCATCAAGGATTACCTGCACGAAGGCAACGGAGATCTGTGGAAGGAAGCGCTGAAAAGACCGCACCCGCACGCGGCGTGGATTCTGATTGAGGAGCGCGCCGAAGGTGGCGATATGCTCGCCGCCCTGGTACGCACCAATCCCGTGTTTCTGTCCGGATACGCCCGCGTCGCCGAGGGCGGCGGCGTCGCGCTGTATCGAAGGACTCAGAATTCAGAATCTAGAATTCAGAATCCAGAATAATTCCGCATTCCACCTTCTGGATTCTATATTCTGAATTCTAGATTCTAGAAGCGAAGACCAAACGTGAACTGCGTCGTGAACCCGCCGAGATCGATCTTGCTCCCGAGAAACGCGTCGTCGCCCGTCGTGGGGAGCGTTCCGGTCGCGTCCTGCCATCGCAGCTCGAGTCCACCGATCCACGGGTCCGCGACGTAGCGGAATCCGCCGAGGATCACGGGGCCGACATCGTTGCCGTCGGCGACGAAGCTCGCGCGGAACACGCTGCCGTCGAACGAGTCGATGAACTCGCCCGTCTCGGAGTAGCGCCAGTTGAAGAACCCGACTCCGCCGCCGACGTACGGCTCGAAGCGGCCGCGCCCGAGCGGCAGAAACCGCACCGTCGCCGTAACGGGCGTGATGCGCAGTTTCAATTCCTGGAAGATCTCGGTCTGGTCCGGCCGGACCAGGTCGCGGTAGATGCTCGGAACGGTGCTTCTGTAGTACCCAATCCCGCCGCCCACTTCCACGTATTGGCCAACGCCAAAAAGCCATTCGCCGCCGACCACCGCGTCGCTGAAGTCTCCAATCTCGAACAACAGCTCGGGAGGCGTCGACAGATCCGCGACGAGAACGTCATCGTCGACGCGGCCGTCCTCGCCGGTGACGGCGAAGTAACCCAGCGTGAACGTAACGGTTTGATTCTGCGCGGCCGCCGCGGCAGGCAGCGACAACACCATCAGCATGGCGAGGGCGGATTGTCGGATGGTCATGCCGG
>DATAFJ010000178.1:0-2945 GCA_036257535.1 Vicinamibacterales bacterium
GACGCCCCAGATCTACGTGATGGGGGCGGATGGGCTCAACGTACGCCGCATCTCGACCGACTCGTTCTGCGATCGCCCGACCTGGTCGCCGGCACCGTTCAACGAGCTGGCGTTCGTGTGCCGCACGGGCCCGGGGTTCGATATCAAGATCTACGACTTCGCGAGCGCTGAGACGCGTCAAATCACCTTCGGCGAGGGCAGCAACGAGAGCCCGAGCTACTCGCCGAACGGGCGGCACCTGGCCTTCACGTCCACCCGCGCCGGCAAGACGCACGTGTTCACGATCGGGCGTGACGGCAAGGGCGTACGCCAGGTCACGAAAACCGGCAACAACTACACCCCTGATTGGTCGAAATGAGCGCGAGGAGATTACACGCGATGAACAGCCTGTTGGTCCGCCGGACAGCGATCCTGCTGCTCCTGCTCGTTGTCACCACGGTCGCCGCCGCCTGTGGAAAGAAGCAGCCGCCTATCGCGCGGCCAATTCCGCCGCCGCCCGGTCCCACGACCGTTACGCCTCCGCCCGAGCCGCCGACGCCCGCGCCGGAGCCGACCACCGTGCCCCCCGAACCGGTTGCCGAGGACGCCATCGCGTCGGGCTCGATCGACGACATCAACCGGAACTCGCCCCTGCGGCCGGTGTTCTACGGCTTCGATTCGGCGGAAATGGACGCGGAGGGCCAGCGCGTGCTGCAGACGAACGCTGACGTGCTGAGGAAGTACTCCACGTGGCAGATTAGCATCGAGGGACACTGCGACGAGCGCGGCACGGCCGAGTACAACCTCGCCCTCGGCGAGCGGCGGGCCGTCGCCGCGCGCAACTATCTCGTCTCGCTGGGCATCCCGGCGGATCGCGTGAAGACCGTGAGCTACGGCAAGGAATTCCCGTTCGACCCCGGCCATGACGAGGGGGCATGGGCCAAGAATCGCCGCTCCCACTTCGTCGTGACCGCGAAGTGAGGCGAGGAGGTCACATGCGCAACGTCCGCGTGGCCGTCGCCGCGGTTCTGCTCGTTTCATCGGCCGCGGCGCCCGCGTCTGCCGCCGATCGGCAGCACGAGCAGATGATGGCCGACATCCGCATGCTCCAGGAACAGGCGCAGCAGCTGCAGCTGATGCTGGGCACGCTCGCGGAGGCGATCAAGACCGTCAGCGCCCGCATCGACGAGCAGGCCGGCGCGATGCGGAAAGCGCTCGCCGACCAGAAGCTCCAGGCCGACACGCTGAGCGGCGACGTCCGCGTGCTGCGCGAAAAGCTCGACGAGACGAACGTCCGCCTCACATCGCTGTCGCAGGACATCGAGGGGCTGCGCGAGGCGATTCCTCCGCCTGCCTCACCGAGCACGGCGACGCCGGGCTCGCCCCTGACCGATCCGGCCGCAGATGGCACGACGACGCCCAGCCCGACCGCGCCAGCCGCGGGCGATACCACGTCACCCGCGCCAACAACCGGCGCCGCCGCCACCGGGATGACGCCAAGGCGTCTGTACGAAACGGCCTACGCCGACTACACCGCCGGTCAGTGGTCGCTGGCGATTCAAGGGTTCGAGACGTATCTCAAGACGTACCCGAAATCCGACCTCGCCGACGATGCGCAGTACTACATCGGGGAGTCGTACGCCGGCGACAGCAAGTACAAGGACGCCGCGGCCGCGTACGAGAAGGTGATCCGCGAGTACCCGTCGAGCAACATCCTGCCGGAGGCGTGGTACAAGGTGGGCATCAGCTACGACAGGCTCGGGCAGCCCGACAAGGCGCGCGAGGCGTTCGACTACGTCGTGAAGAACTACCCGGACACCGACGCAGGCCGCATCGCGAGGCAGAACCTGGATCGGTTGAACCGCCGGGCGCGCTGACGCCACGTCCGCGCGCGGCCGCAGGCCCCGAGATCGGCGCACCGAGCGCGATCGCAACTGCGTACGTGCTGCTGTGCAGGGCAATTTGACGAGCGCGATAACCGGCGCCGAGTCGAAGGGCAGAAAGGAACGGCTTCGATGGGCAGCGTGAACAAGGTGATCCTGGTCGGCAACCTGGGGAGGGATGCGGAGGTGCGGTTCACGCCCGGCGGTCAGGCCGTCGCGACGTTGAACCTCGCCACGACCGAGCAGTGGAACGACCGCGAGGGCCAGCGACAGGAAAAAACCGAGTGGCACCGCGTGGTGCTCTGGGGCAAGCAGGCCGAGTCGCTGCAGCAGTACCTCGTCAAGGGCAAGCAGATCTACGTCGAGGGGCGGCTGCAAACGCGGCAGTGGGACGACAAGGACGGCAACAAGCGCTACACGACCGAGGTCAAGGCCGACCGCATCACGCTCCTTGGAGGCGGCGGCGGGGCGGGGATGCGCGGGGGCGGCATGGACCGGGACGCCAGTCATCCGCCGGTCGTGAACGAGCCGGCCGACGTGCCGGAGGACGACATCCCATTCTGATTCATGCAATTCGGAATACGGAATTCGGATTTCGGAATTAGATTCGAAGTCGGAATTCGGAGTTCGGAACTGGTCGGGACCTCGGAACGTTGAATGTTCGACGAATGGCAGAACGCTGAGTCGGGAATCGCCTCTCACGTCAGCTGTTCTTCCATCGCTCGACCTTCAAACACTCCGCCCTAGTTCCGAATTCCGCAATCCGAACTCAAATCTAATTCCGAACTCCGAATTCCGCATTCCGAATTCGATCTAATTCTCCTTGTCTTCCCTCCCGTAGCGGTCTTCCAGCCTCACGACGTCATCGAGCTCCGGCGTCGAGACCTCGAACACGTCGCAGTCCTCGATGGCCGTCATCCGGTGGATCGTGCCGGGCGTGACGTGAAACGGCTGGCCGGGCGTCACTTCGTACTTCTTCAGCTCCTCCCCTTCCTTGATCTCGAAGAGGAGTTTCCCCGCCCATAGGAAGATCGTCTCGTCCTTGCGGTTGTGGTACTGGAGGCTGAGCGCGTGGCCGGCGTT
>DATAFJ010000194.1:0-23804 GCA_036257535.1 Vicinamibacterales bacterium
CGCGGTCGTCGCGCCGATACCGAGCGCCAGCGTGAGCAAACCGGCGAGTGCGAATCCCGGATTGCGACGGAGAGTCGCCAGCGCATAGCGCACGTCCTGAATCAAGGAGTCCATGAGGCGGAATATACCGTGATTCGGCGCTTCGCTGGGATGACCGGCCGGCGCGCGGTGACGGGCAGCACCTGTCGGAGGTGCGTTCGCGCGCCCCTGAATTAAGATCGACAGCCCATGAGCACTCTTAGATCATTCGTGCTTCGTCCTTGGTCCTTCGTGGTTCTGAGCGCCGCGGTTGGTGCACAGCAAGCGGACCTGCTCGGCGACGTCGCGAAGCTGACACCTCACGGCGTGAAAGTGGAGCGCGTGACGTATCGCGGACGCACTGCCGTGCGCGTCGTCGAGCCCCAGATCAACGCGGGCGGCGGAATCGTCGTCGTTCCCGTGGAGTTGAAAAACGGCGTCATCGACGTCCAGATCGCCGGGGCACCGGCGCCGGGCGCGGCCGAGGCCTCCCGCGGCTTCGTCGGCATCGCCTTTCGCGTGCAGGCCGATGCGAAACGGTACGACTGCTTCTATCTTCGTCCGACGAACGGCCGCGCCGACGACCAGCTCCGGCGCAATCACTCGACGCAGTACATATCGGAGCCGGACTTTCCGTGGCAGCGCCTGCGCAAGGAGGCGCCCGGCGTCTACGAGTCCTACGTCGATCTCGAGCCCGGAGCCTGGACGCCGGTACGGATCGTGGTCGACGGCACGAAGGCCCGACTGCACGTGAATGGCGCCGAGCAGCCGACGCTCATCGTGAACGATCTGAAGCAGGCTGAAGCATCTGGCCGCGTGGCGCTCTGGATTGGCCAGGGAACGGAGGCCCACTTCTCGAATCTGACGGTCACGGCACGCTGATATTGAGTTCGGCGGTCGCTTTGAAAGACAATTCCCGCACGGCCTGGAGGACAGCGTGCGAGCCGATTTCCTCGTTCCCGCAGAGCCGGCTTCCCGCGCGGAGGCGCGGCTCAATCTCTTTGATAGGTTCCTGTCCGATCGACTGCAGCGCCGCCTCCGTCCAGGGCGGATCGGCCTGGAGCTCTGGGATGGCAGCTCTCCACCCGGTCAGCCCGGGGCACCAGTCGGTCAACTCGTCGTCCGCGATCGCCGCGCGCTGGCGGGACTCGTCCTGAATCCCGACCTGTACTTCGGCGAGGTGTACATGAGCGGCCGCGTCCAGGTACGCGGCGACTTCTTCGGCGTCATCGAAGGGCTTTCACGCCTGTCGACGCCGACGGGCCCGTCGCCGCGCGAGCGAATCGCGCTGTGGACGTCCCGCGCGGCAGATCTGGGCGCGGCACGCCGCAATATCCAACACCACTACGACCTCGGCAACGACTTCTACGACCTGTGGCTCGACTCGCAGCTCGTCTACACGTGCGCGTATTACCCGACGGCTGGTGCAACGCTGGAGGAGGCGCAGGTTGCGAAGCTCGACCTGGTCTGCCGCAAGCTGGCGCTCCGTCCAGGCGATCGGGTGATCGAAGCCGGATGCGGCTGGGGAGCGCTCGCGCTGCACATGGCGCGGCACTATGGCGCGACGGTCAGAGCGTTCAACATTTCGACCGAGCAGATTCAGTTCGCGCGAGAGCGCGCAGCACGCGAGGGGCTTACCGACCGCGTCGAGTTCATCGATGAGGACTACCGGAACGTAGCCGGCCGCTGCGACGTGTTCGTGTCGGTCGGCATGCTGGAGCACGTCGGGCGCTCGAATTTCGACGCGCTGTCGGCGGTCATCCGGCGGACGCTGGATCGAAACACCGGACGGGGCCTTCTTCACTTCATCGGCCGCGATCGTCCCAGGCCGCTGAATGCGTGGATCCGGCGGCGGATCTTCCCGGGCGCGTACCCGCCGAGCCTGACCGAAGTGTCGCAGTACGTTCTGGAGCCGGCCGACCTGTCGGTCGTCGATGTCGAGAACCTGCGTCCGCATTACGCGCGTACCCTTGCCGACTGGCGGCACCGTTTCGAGGCGGCGGAGTCCCACGTGTCCGTCCAGTTCGGCGACGCGTTCTACCGCGCCTGGCGCCTGTACCTCGCAGGCTCGCAGGCGGCGTTTTCAACCGGCTGGATGCAGCTCTTCCAGATCGTGTTTCAGCCTTCGGGCGCTCCCCTGCTGCGCTGGACGCGCGACGGCCTGTATTCGGACTGACCGTGCGTTCCTGCGATGCCATCATCGTCGGCGGAGGACCAGCCGGCTCGACGTGCGCCTGGGCGCTCACGCGCGCCGGGTTCGACGTCGTCGTGATGGATCGCGCGAAGTTCCCGCGCGACAAGGTCTGCGCCGGGTGGGTGACGCCGCCGGTCGTTGCCGCACTGGAGATCGATCCGCGTCAATACGCGGCCGCCGGTCTGGTGATCGAAGAAGTGCGCGGCTTTCGCACATCCGCTATCGGCGGGCGCGAGGTGTCGACGCGATATGACGATGTCGTGAGCTACACGATCCGGCGCTCGGAATTCGACAACTTCCTGCTTCGCCGCTCCGGCGCCGAGATTCTCGACGGAACGCCCGTGACAGCGTGCCGCAAAGCGGGCGACCACTGGATCGTCAATGACGCGGTGACGGCGCCGATGCTCGTCGGCGCCGGCGGCCACTTCTGTCCGATCGCGCGGCCGAATCGCGCGAAAGCGCCCGGCAGCCTCGTCGTGGCGAAGGAAGCAGAATTCCGAATGCCCGCGCCCGATGAGTGTTCGACGGCGCCGGACGAGCCCGAGCTGTTTTTCTGCCGGGACCTCGATGGTTACGGTTGGGCAGTGCGGAAAGGCGCCTACCTCAACGTCGGCCTGGGCCGGCGCGACGACCGTGGATTCGGCGCTCACTTGAGACAGTTCGTCGACTATCTTCGCGCCCTCGGCCGGATACCGCGCGCTACACCAGACCCGTCACGCTGGTGCGGTCACGCGTACCTGCTCGCGGGGGCCGCCTCACAGCCGCCGGTGGGAGACGGCTACGTTCTCGTCGGAGACTCCGCGGGACTGGCGTACCGCGAAAGCGGCGAAGGCATCAGGCCTGCGGTGGAATCGGCACTCGCTGCGGCACAGACGATCATCGCGAACGGAGGGCGGTTCGACCGCGACGACCTCGAGCCGTACGCGGCGCGCTTTTCTGACGGCGGCTCTTTCGCTCGTGCGCTCGCGCGCGTGGTGCCGCCTGTGCCCTGCTCGCTCGGCCGCGCCCTGCTCGCCTGGCCCGCGTTCACACGCCTGGCGCTGGACCGCTGGTTTCTTCGGTCAACTGAACCGACGATCCGCCTGCCGGTCTCCTCGCCCGCCACCGGGTGAACACCCCAATCAGCGCCGCTCCAAGCCCGGTCGTCCACGCGACGTACTCGACGAGAAACGCGATGCCGCCGATCAGCATGGCGAACAGCTGCATCGGACCGCCCGTCATCCCGAGGAGCCGGGCCACGAAGACCGGCAACAGAATGATGAAGAGCCCGATGCAGACCTGAAGGAACGGCTGATCGCCGACCGATCCGGTGCGGTTCGATGCGAGCCGTCCGACCGTATACGCGGTCCCCGCGAATCCGACGAGTAGGATCAGCAGGAACGCGATCATCACGAACGGCATGAAGAGCAGCAGCGGGATGCCGATGATGGTCGCGGCGAGAACGACGCACGTCAGCACCAGCGCCGGGATGAACAGGAGTTCGGCGAGCACGCCTACCACGATGGCCTTCAACGGTTCCGTCTTCACGCGCTGCGCGATTGATTCCACCGGATCGCGTGCGAGCAGCACGACGATGCAGCAGAGGAGCGCGAGGAGGAGGAAGCGAAACGTCGTCCCCATCAAGCGCATCGATGGTTCGAACGGCCGGAAGGCAAAGGGGGCCAAGCCCCAGCCCCACCATGCACCTTCCGGGATGTGCACGCCGATCCCGGAGTCGCTCAGGCCGATCTCCCTGACCGCGCCTCTCACAACGGCGCCCGGCGCGCGCCTGACAGGACCGCCAATCGAGATGACGTCGCCTGCGACGCGTGCTTCGGGACCGAGATGCACCGAGCCGAGCACCGCGACGACCTGGTCGGTGACCTCGCCGTCGATCCTGACCGAGCCGAGCACGGCGACGACCTGACCGTCGATGAGCTCGTCGCGATCGACATTAACGCTCCCGAACACGCGAATCCGCTCGCCCATCCGGTTACGGCGAATAGGCTCGCGATCCTCCTCTGCATCGTCCGGCTCGCGTTCCGGCTGCCTGACCTCCGGTTCGGTGTCGGGCGCCCGCTCGCGCGTGTCGGGCACAGCCTCTCCGAGGCCGAGCATGCTTCGGCGCTCCGCGGCGTCGAGGTAGGAGAGCTGGAGCACCACGTCGGCATCCGCGCCGAGCCGCTCGCGCAACTCGCCGCCCGTCACCGGCGATCCGTCTATCGCGATTCCGACATCGGTGACCTCGATCATGCGCACGTCGCGCACGACGCGCGGCCGAAGGCCGATGCCGTCGCGCAGCGGGACGACTTCGAATCGCGATTCGATCCGCTGGCGAAGCGTGCGCGAGTCGCCGGCGCGCTGGCCCTGCGCCGCCTCGAGCCCAGCGGGCAGAGCCGGCGCCGACAAAATCGCCGCCGTCAGTAGAAGGGAGATCATCAGGAGGACTCCTGTTCCGAAGAAAGAACGCGCTGGAGCCCGTAGAGGGCGAGCGCGCCAACCATTCCTATTCCAATGAGCGCTACGGTGACCTGCGGCGTCGCGATGATGGCCGCCATGACCCTGCCGATCTGGCCGAGGATCGCCCAGAGACCCAGGCCACGCTCGAGCGCCTCGGAGGTCCAGACTGCTCCTCGGACGCCGAGATCGATCGCATCGAAGAAGAGCCGCGGGCCGCTGGACACGAGAAATGCGCCTGCGAGCGCCAACAGGGCGAGCCCCGCGGCGAGTCCGACTGCCGCGGCCCTTTTTGCGCGGCGCGCACGGTCGGCCGCCTCGCGTGCCAGTGCCTCGATGACGCGGTCGGGCAGTCCCGGCTGCAGCGCCGGTTGCGGGACGGCGCGGAATACGCCGCCGAACGCGGCGTCCGCCTCGTCATCCCGGCCGCTGCGATCGGCGTCGATCCATCGGCCGAGCTCACGCTTCAGGTCGGGGTTCACTTCAATCAGCCTTACGCAGGCGTCTCAGATCGCGTTTCACTCGGGTTTCCAACCGGCCTTCTCGAGCGCGGCGGCCATCAGCTTTCGCGCGCGGTGGACGAACGTTTTGGCCGTGCCCTCGGGGATACCCATAGCGTCGCCGATTTCTTCGTACGAGAACCCCTGCTGATACCGCAGCAGAATCGCCATGCGGTGGTCCGGCCGCAGCTTCCCGAGCGCGGCGTCCAGCGCCCGGCCGAGATCGGCCGCTTCGACCGGGTCCGGCGGCGGCGGAACGGCTGGTTCTTGGTCCGGCTCGATTTCAACCGGCCCGCGCCTGCGGAGCGCATCGATGGCGGTGTTGTGCGCGATGCGGAACAGCCAGCTCGAGAAGCGTCGCTCGGTGTCGAACGTGTTCAGCCGCCGGTAAGCCTTGAGGAACGTTTCCTGCGCGAGATCTTCGGCGAGCGCGGGATCGTTGACCATGCGCGCAAGAAGACTCATCACCGGCCGCTCGTAACGGCGGACGATCTCCCGGAAGGCTGGCTCGGCGCCAGCCCGGGCGTGGGTCACGAGGCGGGCGTCGGTCAGAGCCTGAAAATCGAGCGCGATGGAGTGGCCTCTGTGCGCCTTACGACGTTCGGGGCGACCCAGTTTCGCAGAAAGGAAAAGGGGACAGTCACCTTTTTTCGAATTTCGAAAAAAGGTGACTGTCCCCTTTTCCTTTCTGCTAGGCTCCTTCGACCGTGGACTATCGGGAGTTCGCTCCGTCGCCGGGCCTCGCGCCGGTCGTCAGCTGCCTCTGGACTCTCCAAGGGGATGCTGACGAGGTTGGAGGCGACGACCAGGCGGTGCTGCCCGACGGATGCCCCGAGCTTGTCGTGCACCTTGGCGATCCCTTCGAACGCATTCACGAGGAAGGCAGTGTCGAGCGCCAGGCGCGCGTGATCTTCGCGGGCCAGATCACCAGCCGTCTCATCCTGCGTCCGACAGGGCGTGTTGCCGTTCTTGGCGTGCGCCTTCACGCAGACAGCGCGCCGGCCATCGTCGGATGGCCGCAGGACGATCTCGCGGGACGAACCCCCGCGCTCGACGAGCTTTCGGGCTCGGTCGCGCGTGTCATGAACGAGGTACGGGATGCGGCGTCGCTAAAGGACGCCGTCCGGATGGCGCAGGATCGACTCGAAGAGTTAGTGAATCCCGGCGCGCTGGACGCGCGGGTCCGCTACGTCGTCGGCGCGATCCTGCGGCGTCGCGGCAGACTGTCGATCGACGAGACGGCGAGACGAGCGGGTCTCACGCGCCGCCATCTCGAGCGCCGCTTCAGGCGCACCGTCGGCATCTCGCCGAAGCGGCTGGCGCGCATCGCGCGCTTTCAGCACGCCGTTCGTCTGCTCGAGCGGCAGGACGGATCGCTGCCCGCGCCGGGCGCGTTGACCGCCGCCGCATGCGGGTATGCGGACCAGGCGCACTTCATCCGCGACTTCAGGGATCTCGCCGGCTGTCCGCCGGGCGAGCACCTGCTGCGCCGCGCCGAGGTGACGGGGTTCTTCACCAGCCGCTAATCGGCGGCACTTACGACTTGGCGGCGCGCTTACGCGGCGGGGCCAGCGGCCGCGTGAGATCGAGACGGCTTACGTGCACGTTGATGTCGTCCCCGGCGCGGAAGCCGAACGTGCCATCAATCGCGAGATCGCCGCGAGGCAGGGTGAGGACGGGCTTGCCGTTCACCTCGAACGTCACGTCCGCAGCCTCTGCGACGATCCGCAGCACGTTCTTCACCGAATCCTTCTGATCTCCCGGGAGTATCGCGTCGTGCTTGACCCAGTCCCTCACGACGCGCCCCTGTCCTCCGGTTCGCGCGGCGATACCCGCGCTTCCATCACGTCGCAAGAGAAACGCCGTGTAGGTTGCCGCGCCGCCATCGAGCTCTTTGCCACCGGTGAACAGGCCGTAGCCATCCTGGCTGTCGCCCGGGAAGAGGAATATTTCCGTCTCGATCGCGAACCGCCCATCAGCGACGTAGGCAGGGTCGTACAGGATTGAAGCGGCGCCGGTCGTCATGTGCCAACCCGGCGGCATCTCGACGTAGTACGCGGGCTTATCGGTCGGCTTGTCGCTCTGGACCTTCCAGCCGGGTGGCGGCTTCAGTTCCTGCGATCGGACGGCACAACCGCGAACGGCCGCGAGGGCGGCCGCGGAAGAGAAGATCACGACCAAGGACAGCCGGGTGACCTGATGCATGAGACGACGATACTATCTGGCACCGGTCCGGCTTCTTGGAAATAATTAACCCTTCCGATGCCGCTCGCCGAGCTCGTACAGCACGATTCGCCGCTGGGTCGCTGGCAGTTCGCCAGATGGGTGACGCAGCCACCGCTCGCCTCGTGCATCCTCGATCTCTGGGATCTGCGCAGCGAAGGCTCGTACTCACGGGAGCGTCTCGTGCCGCGCTCGTACATGGACCTGCTGATCAATCTTGGCGAGCCGCACCGCCTGCTCGCCCGGGGCCCGGGCCGTCCCGATCGTCTTTATCAGCGTGCGTGGATTTCGGGGCTGCACGAGCACTACCTCGAGACCGAATCGCCGCCGCGTCCGTGGCTCATGGGCGCCCGGTTCACGCCCGCCGGCCCGATGACCATTCTCGGCGTCCCTGCCGCGGAGCTGGCGAACGAAGTCGTTGATCTCGATCTGCTTCTCGGCCCGTCCGTGGAGCGGCTTCGCCAACAGCTGATTGACGCGCCGTCCGTCGATGATCGCTTTCGGATGCTGGAGCGGTTCTTCTGCGGGCGGATGAACGGCAAGGCGACCGCACGCCCCGAGGTTTCTCACAGTCTGAGCCGCCTCTTCCGCTCCGACGGTCGCGCGCGCATGCGCACGCTCGCCGTTGAAACAGGCGTCAGTCAGAAGCACCTGATTCACCTGTTCCGCGCGCAGGTCGGCCTCCCGCCGAAGCGCTACGCCCGCATCGTTCGATTCAACGCGCTGCTCCGTCAGATGGCGCCCGACGCTCGACCGGACTGGGCCGATCTCGCCGCCATGTACGGCTTCTACGATCAGGCGCATTTCGTTCGCGACTTCCGCGAGTTCACGGGGACGACGCCGACCGACTTTCTGCGGACTCGCGGACCCGACGGCAACAGCGTCGTCCTCGGCTGAACGGCCGCAGGTTGACGCGAAGCCGGCGCGGCACTATAGTGCCCAGTAGCCATGAGCACGACGCTCGCCACTCGAACGCGAATCAAGCGACTCCAGAGCCGGGTGGCGTCCACGTGCATGTGAACTGAATCGTCCACAGTAGAAGCACAGGAGCCCGCCGGCCGAACTGACCGGCCGGCGGGTTTTTTTTTGGCCACGGGTTACGGCCACGCAGTGCGGCCACGGATTACACGGATTACACGGAACGGAACCATGAACGACAGAACAGGACGGATCGACGTCGGCATCCTCGGCGCCACCGGAACGGTGGGCCAGCAGTTCGTGCGCCTCCTCGCGGCGCACCCATGGTTCCGGGCGAGCTGGCTCGCGGCGAGCGAGCGATCGGAGGGCAAGCGATACTCAGAAGCTGCGACGTGGCGGCTGGGCGGTCAGGCGCCCGCCGACGCGGCGGGCGCGGTCGTGCAGGCGTGTCAGCCCGGGCGAGGGCCGCGCCTCGTGTTTTCCGCGCTCGATGCGTCGGCTGCCGCAGATGTCGAGCCAGCCTTCGCAAAGGCAGGCCACGTCGTCGTCAGCAATGCACGGAGCTTTCGCATGCAGCCCGATGTGCCGCTCCTCATTCCAGAGATTAATCCTGAGCATCTCGCGCTCATTACCCGTCAGCGCCGGGAACGGGGCTGGGCGGGCGCGATCGTCACCAACCCGAACTGCGCGACGGTCGTCGCGGCGATGGTGCTCGGACCTCTTCGCACGTTCGGGATCCGTTCGGTCATCGTGACGACGATGCAGGCGGTGTCCGGCGCGGGCTACCCGGGCGTGCCGTCGCTCGACATCGTGAGCAACGTGATCCCGAGGATTTCAGGCGAGGAAGAAAAGATAGAGAGCGAGACCCAGAAGATCCTCGGCTCGATGACGGACGGCGCCGTCACGCCGCATGCGATGGTAGTGAGCGCGCATACCAACCGAGTCCCCGTCATCGACGGCCACACCGAAACGCTGTCGATCGGTTTTGACGAACGGCCGTCGCCCTCGGCGATCCGAAAGGCGCTGGAGGAGTTTCGCGGCCGGCCGCAGACGCTCAGCCTCCCGAGCGCACCGCCGCAGCCCATCGTCTGCCTGGACGCGGACGATAGGCCGCAGCCGAGGCTCGACGTGGATCTCGATCACGGGATGGGTGTGACGGTGGGGCGCATTCGAAACTGCCCGGTGCTCCATACCAAGCTCGTTGCGCTCGGTCACAACACGATTCGCGGTGCCGCGGGGGCAGCCGTTCTGAACGCCGAACTGCTGGCGTCCGAGCGCATCATCGAGTTCGACTAATCGTACGGCCGCGCCATGCAGGCAACCGTGATGAAGTTCGGCGGGACGTCGGTGGCGGACGCCGACGCCATTCGGCGCCTGGCGGCGCTCGTGCGCGCCGAGCGCGACCGGACCACAACGATTCCGGTCGTCGTCGTCTCGGCGATGGCTGGCGTGACGGATCGGATCCTCGCTCTCGCAGCGGCGGCCGGGGAAGGGAGCGACGGATCCATCGACGCGACGGTCTGCGATCTCAGGCGGCGACACGCCGAGGTCGCCGCCGCGCTCGCCCCGGCGCGCGAGGGGGCGCTCCTGGCCGAGCTCGAGCCATACTTCTCCGCCATGCGGGCGGCGCTTCACGCGATGGCGATCCTGCGCGACACGCCCGCGCGATCGGTTGACGCCGTGGCAGCAGCCGGCGAGCTGCTCAGCAGCCGCCTCGTCTCGGTCGTGCTCGAGGAAAGCGGTCTCCCTGCCGCGTGGCTCGATCCCCGCCGGCTCGTCGTGACCGACCGGAACCACACGGCCGCGGCGCCGCTCGCCCAGGAGACGCGCGACGCGGTGTCTCGCGAGCTGGTGCCCTGCATGGCAGCCGGCCGCGTTCCCGTGACCGGCGGATTCGTCGGCGCAACCCGCGAGGGAGTGACGACGACGCTCGGGCGGGGAGGGTCGGATTATTCCGCATCGCTGCTCGGTGCCGCGATTGTCGCCTCGGAGATCCAGATCTGGACCGACGTCGACGGCATGCTCACGGCCGACCCTCGCATCGTCCACGCTCCACGTGTCGTTCCCCATCTGTCGTTCGCAGAGGCGTCCGAGCTCGCATACTTTGGCGCCAAGGTGCTGCATCCAAGCACGATCCTTCCGGCAATCTCGAAGAACGTGCCGGTCCGGATCCTGAACAGCCGCCGGCCCGAAGCTCCGGGATCGCTCATCACGGCGGACGGCTCTGGGAGCGCGCTGCCGCTGGCGGCGATCGCGTGCAAGCATCCGGTTACGGTGATCGACATCACGTCCACGCGTATGCTCATGGCGCATGGATTCTTGAGGCGTGTGTTTGAAGCGTTCGAGCGGCATCAGACGGCCGTCGACGTGGTCACGACGTCGGAGGTGAGCGTGTCGATGACGGTCGACGACAGCCGGCGTGTCGCCGACGTCGTGTCGATGCTGCGCGAGTTCGCCGAGGTTCAGGTCGAGCCCGACATGGCGATTCTCTGTGCCGTCGGAGACAATCTCCGGCGCGATCCGCGCATAGCCATGCGCGTCGTCACCGCGCTGGACGGATTCCTGCTGCGCCTGGTGTCTCAGGCCGCGTCGCGCCGGAACCTGACGGTCGTCCTGGCCCAGAGCGACGTCGCCGCCGCCATGCGAAGGCTGCACGACGAGTTTTTCCGATGAGTCGACGCGTTCTGCTGATTGGCTACGGTCGAATGGGGCGAGTCGTGGAGTCGCTTCTGCCGGAGTACGGCTTCGAGTTGGTTGGCTTTGTCGATCGTGTGCGCTCCGAGCGACCGTCAGACTGGCCTGATGCCGATGTTGCCGTCGATTTCTCGACGGCTGACGCCGTGCCGCTGAACCTGCCGCGCCTTGCTTCGCGCGGGGTCAACGTCGTGATCGGGACGACGGCGTGGCAGGCGCACGAAGCGGCGATGCGATCTGACCCCGCTATCGGCCGCATCGGAGTGATTGCCGCGCCCAACTTCGCGCTCGGCGTGAACGTCTTCCTCGCGGTCGCCGAGAAAGCGGCGGCGTTGATGGCGCCGCACGACTCGTTTGGCGCCTGGATCCACGAGGCGCATCACGCGACGAAGCGGGATAAGCCCTCGGGTACGGCGCTCGCGCTGAAAGCGGCGTTCGATCGAGCCGGTTATCAGAGGCCCGTGGACATTACGTCCACGCGTGCAGGCACAATACCAGGGACGCACACGGTCGGTTTCGACGCGGCGGCGGAAACGCTGACGTTCACACACACGGCGCGCGACCGATCGGTCTTCGCGAGAGGCGCGCTCGAAGCGGCGCGCTGGGTCATCGGGCGCCGCGGCTGGTTCACGATGAAGGATGTTCTGAACCTCTAAAAACCAGTGGTTCGGGGTTCAGGGTGCAGGGTTCAAGGTGTGGTTCTGGGTTCGGGGTTCTAGGTTCGTGGGTTCAAGGTTCGGCTCGACGTTCGGCTCGAGGTTCAGCTCAAGGCTCGGCTGAGTCCGCGAACCCGGAACCGCACCCGAACCTAGAAGTCCGAACCCCAGCTTGAACCTTGAACCCACGAACCTAGAACCCTCAAGGTCTTTGGACTGTTTTGGGGGAGATCAGTAATGCGACCACGATTCACCGGCTGTGGAACTGCTCTCGTGACACCGTTTATGCGGGACCTCGCGATCGACGAAGCTGCCGTCAGCCGGCTCGCGCGGCGACAGATCGAAGCGGGCATCCATTTCCTCGTTCCATGCGGCACTACGGGTGAAAGTCCGACGCTGTCGGACGACGAGCGGGCAAGGATCGTCGAGCTTGTCGCAGCCGAAGCGCGCGGGAAGGTGCCGGTGCTGGCGGGCGCGGGTGGATACGACACCAGGGAAATCATTCATGCCGCGCGGCGGATGCAGCAGGCGGGCGCGGATGGACTCCTGTCGGTCACTCCGTACTACAACAAGCCGACGCCAGAAGGCCTGTATCAACACTATCGCGCGATTGCCGACGCGGTGCCGCTTCCCATCATCGTTTACAACGTGCCCGGCCGCACCGGCTGCAACGTAGATCCGGTGACGCTGGCCCGCCTGGCCACCATTCCGAACATCGTTGGCGTGAAAGAGGCTTCCGGGAACATGACGCAGATGTGCGAAGTCTGCCATGTCGTGCCGGACGACTTCATCGTGCTGTCCGGAGACGATGTGCTGACGCTTCCGTTGATGGCAGTGGGCGGTCGGGGAATCATCTCTGTTGCGTCGAACGAAGCCCCGGGGCAGATGTCCCGGATGGTCGAAGCGGCAGAGCGAGGGGACTTCAGTGCCGCACGGCGTATCCACAACGAGCTGCAGCCGCTGATGATGATCAACTTCATCGAATCGAATCCGATTCCGGTCAAGAGCGCGTTGGCAACGATGGGGCTGCTCGAGGAGGTCTACCGTCTGCCCATGGTCCCGCCGCGGCCGGAGTCGAAGACCAAGCTCCTGGCCGTCCTGCAATCGGTGAAGCTCGTCGAGCCTGCGCCGGCGAGAAGCTGATGTCCCTGGAAGCGGAAATCGATCAGCTCTTCGAGGCCGGCGACCGTGCGGACCGTACCGCAGCCCGTGACGCGTTCGCGCGGCTGCGAGCCGCGTTGTCCGCGGGAACCGCGCGCGCGGCCGAACCGGACCAGTCGTCCCCGACAGGCTGGCGCGTGAATGGGTGGGTCAAGCGCGGCATCCTCCTGGGCTTTCGCTTCGGCGATACGGTCGACATGACCGTCGATCACGGCAGGTGGCCGTTCTTCGACAAGGACACGCTGCCTCTCAAGCGCCTCGACACCAGCGTCCGCGTCGTCCCCGGCGGCTCGAGCGTTCGGGATGGCGCGTACCTCGGACGTGGCGTGATCTGCATGCCGCCCATGTACATCAACGTCGGGGCCTGGATCGGGGATGGCAGCCTCGTCGACTCGCACGCGCTGGTCGGATCATGCGCTCAGATTGGAAGCCGCGTGCATCTCAGCGCCGGCGCACAGATCGGCGGCGTCCTGGAACCGGTCGGCGCGCTGCCCGTGATCGTCGAGGACGATGTGATGGTCGGCGGCAACTGCGGCGTGTATGAGGGCGCAGTCATCAAGCGCCGCGCGGTGCTCGCCGCGGGGACGATTGTGACGGCGTCGACGCCGGTGTACGACCTGCCGCACGGACGGATTCTCGAGCCAAAGCCCGATTCGCCTGTCGTCGTGCCCGAAGGGGCCGTCGTCGTGCCCGGCACACGGCCGGTGACGACCGGCCCCGGCCGCGAGTGGGGTCTGTCGATCGCAACGCCGGTGATCGTCAAGTACCGCGACGAGCGCACCAGCGCGCGCACTGCGCTCGAGCAATGGATTCGCTAGAGCTCGTCGCGTTCGCGCGTACGCTCATCGACATCGACTCCACGACCGGCATCGAGCCCGCGGCGGGCCACTGGCTTGCGCGTGAGCTTAGATTCCGCGGCTACGAGCTCGAGGAGCAGCCGGTCGCCGGGGGCCGGTTCAATCTGTATGCGCACCTCGGTGTCCCGCCCGCCGTCGTGCTCTCGACACACTACGACTGTGTTCCGCCGTTCATCCCGAGCAGCGTCCGGGACGGAAAGCTTTACGGTCGAGGGGCATGCGATGCGAAGGGCATTCTCGCCGCGCAGGTCGCGGCGGCCGAACGGCTGCGCGCCGGCGCTGAGCGTCGCGTGGGCCTGTTGTTCGTCGTTGGAGAAGAGCGGGGCAGCGACGGCGCCGCAACTGCGAACCTCACGCCCCGAGGGTCCGCGTTTCTCATCAACGGTGAGCCGACGGACAACCGTCTCGCGACGTCGACCCGCGGCGTCCTGCGCGTTCGCTTGAGCGCGTCAGGCAGGGCGGCGCATTCTGCGGCACCCGATCCGGGAGAATCGGCTGTCGAGAAACTGATCGAAGCTCTCGTTCGGCTGCGCGCGATCCAGCTGCCCGCGGATCCGCACCTGGGCGCCGCGCACTACACGGTGGGGCTCATCGAGGGCGGCGTCGCGCCAAACGTGATACCGCCGCACGCGTCAGCCGAGGTGCTTTTTCGAACGGTTGGTCCCGCCGAGGACGTCCTGACGCGGCTGTCAGCGCTCGATGGGCTTGTAACGATCGAGGAAGTGCTGCGCGTACCGCCCATCCGCATGCACACCGTGCCCGGCATTCCGACCGCCTCGTTCCCGTTTACGACCGACATCCCGCTGCTGGATCGCTGGGGTACGCCGCTGCTGTTCGGTCCGGGCTCGTTCCTCGTCGCGCATACCGATGACGAACACGTCGGGCTCAACGAGCTGGAGAGCGCGGTCGATACGTACGTGCGTCTGGTGCAGGAACTGTTGGCTTAGATTGGTGGCGTCCAGCTGAAATATCGGAAGGCCGGCAGCCGCCACTTCGGCAGCACCCCTGAACGAACGATTCTTGATTCCGCGACCATCCGCCGATCGCCAGGCGCATCCGGACGCGCGAAGCGGACGACCTCGATCTGTTTCGCATCCGCCTCCACGATCCAGCATTCCCGAACTCCGTAACGCCCGTACCAGTCAAGTTTCTCCCCGCGATCGTAGCGAACAGTCCCCCGCGACACGATCTCGACGACGAGATCCGGTGGTCCCCAGATCTGACCCTGAATGATCCGTTGGCGGCCTGCCGACACGAACACGATGTCCGGTTGCAGCACGAGACCGTTCGCCTCGTCGAGCACGACGTCCAGCGGCGCCACGGCCACCACGCCCAGCCGGTGGCGCCGGACATGGCGATCCAGGCGCGTCGCCAGGCGGAGCAAGAGGTCCTGATGAGTGAAGAGTGGTGCGGGCGGCTCTCGCACCATCCCCCACACGAGCTCGCGCCTTGCGAGGGTTTCGCCGCCTTGCAGGTACGCCGCCGTGGGAACCCGCCGAGCCATAATCGGTCTCACCGACGACGATGCCATCGTCAGTGGCCTGGGATCAAGGCCCTCGTCGAAACTGGAGCGGCCTGGCGTCCTACTCGTACCTGAGCGCCCACATTGGATCGACTTTCGACGCGCGATGCGCCGGGATGAAGCCGGCGGCCAGCGCCACGAGCGTCAGCACGATCGCGGCCACCGTGAGCACCAGCGGATCGCGGCCCTTCAATTGATAGAGCAGCGACTCGGCGAGCCGTCCGAGGAAGAATGCCCCGACGAGGCCGATGCTGCCGCCGATGAGCGTCATGAGCCCCACTTGCTTGAGCAGCATGCCGCGCACGCGGGCCGGCGCGGCGCCGAGCGCCATCCGCAGGCCGATCTCGCGCGTGCGCTGCGTCACGGTGTACGCGAGCACACCGTAGAGCCCGATCGCCGCCAGCAGCGTGGCAAGCACCGCGAACGCGGCCGACAGCACGCTGATGAACCGATCGAGGAACACGTTCTCGCGAACCTGCTCGGGCATCGTTTTGAGCTCTTCGAGCGGCAGGTTCGGATCGAGCCGCGCCACCGCCTTGCGGATGCTCGCCATCGAGGCTTCCGGTTCCTGAGACGTACGTACGTAGAAGTTCATCGAGCCCAATCTATCGTCCTGGCGGTACGGCATGAAGAACAGCGGCGGGATTTCCTGCTTGACCTCGCTGTACTTCGCGTTCTGCACGAGCCCGACAATCTCGGTGTCCAGCTTCTCGTTCTCGCCGTCCTGTCCCATGCGCTTGCCGACGGCGTCGCGCCCGAGCTTGAACTTCTTGGCGAAGGCTTCATTGACGATCGCGACCTTCGGAGCGCCAGGACCGTCCCTCGGCGTGAACTCGCGTCCCGCGATGAGCGGGATGCCCATCGTGCGGAAGTAGCCCGCACCGACTTCGTTGTATTGCGAGTTGTCGTCGGTGTCGAGATCCTCCTTGAACCCCTCTACGGACACGTCGGTGCCCCAGTTGCTGTTCGCGATCGCGGCGACGAGCGATGTAGTTACGCCGGTCACGCCTGGAATCGCCCCGAGCTCTTCTTCCAGACGCTCGAAGAAGATCCGCGACCGCTCCGGCGTATATGCGTTCAACTCGGGAGAGACTCCAAACGTGACGAGGTGATCGATCCGAATACCGAGATCGACGCGGCTGACGTTCATCAGGCTCCGCGTGAAGAGACCGGCGACGATGAGGAGCGCCATCGACAGCGCAATCTGCGCCGTCGCCAGCGACATCCTGAACCGCGCGGCCGCACGGGCGCCCGACGGCTGGCCGGCCTGCCCCTTGAGGATCGACTGGAGATCCGGCCGGCTTGCGTGCAGCGCCGGGAACAGGCCGAAGAGGAGCCCCGTGCCGATCGTGAGAACGCCCGCAAACGCGAGGACGGTCGGATCAAGCCCCGCCTGGATGGTACGCGCCGGCTCGGGCGGCAGCATCCAATGGATGATTCGGAGCGTCCAGGCGGCGACGACGAGTCCGGCCACGCCGCCAAAGAGCGCCAGCAGGCAGGATTCAGCCAGGAGCTGCGCTACGAGCTGCCGCCGCGACGCGCCAATGGACAGGCGGACCGCCATCTCGCCAGCGCGCGCCGCGGAGCGCGCGAGCAGGAGATTCGCGATGTTCGCGCACGCGATGATCAGCACGAGCGTCGTCACTCCGAGAAGGATGCGCAATGGCGGCGATGCTTCGCGATGGACGGAGCTCTGGCCGCGCCATCCCGGCTCGACGCCGATGGTCCTTTTACGGAAGCGCGCCATCATCTGATCGCTGACGCCGGTCTGGAGCTTCGCCTCGACGTCGTTGAGGATCGCGCTGTATTGCACGTTGAGGCTCGCTCGCGCTTCTTCGATCGAGACTCCTGACCGGAGCCGTGCGAACAGGTACGCCCAGTAAGTGCGGCGGTTGTGGAACCGGTCGAATCCCGGCACCATCAATCCGCGGAGCGTTATCGGGACGAAAACGTCGGGCTGGCTGCCGAGCGTGGTGCCCTCGAAGCCTCGAGGCGCCACGCCGACGATCGTCAGGGTCTGGCCGTTGATCACGATCGTGTCGTTGAGGACGGCGGGGCTCGCGTCGAACCGGGACTGCCAGAAGCCGTGGCTCAGCACGGCGACGAGCGACTGGCCGACCGCCTGGTCGTCGCCCGAGTTGAGGAGCCGTCCGATGGCGGGCTTGAGGCCCAGCACGCGGAAGTAGCTGCCGGACACCAGCATCCCTTCCGTGCTCATCGTCTGATCGCGGGCGGTGACGTTCGCGCCAAAGAGCCGATGCGCCGCAACGCCCGTGAACACCTTCTGGACCCGCTCGAGGTCGCGGAACATCGGATAGCTGAACACGTCGACACAGCTTCCAGCCTGGTTGCAGGTGTTCGACCCGGGCTTCGGCCCCGGCGCGCTCAGATTGACGAGTCGATCGGGCTCCTGCACCGGGATGGGTCGGAGCAGGATCTGGTTGAAAATCGAGAAGATCGCGGCGTTCGCACCAATGCCGAGGGCAAGCGACACAATGGCGACGACCGTGACGAACGGCGCCCCCTTAGTACTGAAGAGGGCGCGAAGCGCGTGCCTGAGGCGGATCTGTCCCACGCCGAAGATAGACGAGAGTCCAGCCGGATTGGTTTATTGGGTGGGGCGGACTATTGCCGCGGCCGCCATCTCGAGAACCCACCCCGCCAGCCGATCGTCCGGCATCAGCCCTTGTTCGGCCATCGTGTAGCCCAGCCCTTCGAGCCGCTTCCGAATCCCCGCCTCGATGCCGCCGAACGAGATGACCAGCGGTACGACGAGGAGGCGGCGGCCTTCGGCCGTGCGGCGCTGTACTACTGCGCGAAGCTCTGCGGTCGCAGCGTCCCGGATGGGCGCAGGCGCGTCGTCGCGGACGGTCAACCAGTCGACTGATGCGAACGGCATATTTTCACGGATGCGGCCCGCCACGACCGCCATATCGGCAAGCCACGCACGGTTGTCCTCCTCCGGCACCGGCCCGTGGGCAACGAGCACCAGCGCTTCTTCCGAAGGGTCGTGGCTGATGGCCGTCGCACGCGTGAGCAGGATGTCCGATACGACGGTGTGGTGTCCCAGCGCCGGCGCTATCCGGATCGGCACTGCGGACTGGATTGGCTTCGCGTTGTCTGCCTCGCCCGCTTCGTGGTGTCCCGCTTCAGCCAAACCGTGACCGTTCATCCGCGCGAACACCGCCAGGTCAGCGGGCGCTTCCGATCGCAAGCCGAGCAAGTATTCGGTCGAGCTGATCACAGAGCTATGCGACGACACGAAGAGCGGGACTGCGACGATGGCGGACGCGCCGCGCTCGACGAGTCGATCGACAGCCGACTGGATTGCCGGCCGCGACGCCATGCCGAACGCGACCTCGGTCGGCTGTTGTAGGTCCACCTTGGCGGCGAGCGCACGCACCGAGTCATTCCATTTCGCGCTGCCACCGTGGGCGAGAAGCAATATGCCGGGCCTGGGTTCGTCCGCGGCCGCCGGCCCCGCCGCGGCCAGCAACGTCACGAGTATGAGCGCGGCTTTTATCCTGAGCTGAGCGATGACGCGGCCTCCGGGGCTAAAGCTCCGCCCAGCGGCGGAGCAGGTTGTGGTAGACGCCTGTGAGCTGCACGGCAACGGGATGTTCCGCGCTCTGACGCGTGAGCTGCTGAACCGCGCTGTCGAGATCGAAGAGCAGCGTCCGCTCGGCATCGTCGCGAATCATGCTCTGAATCCAGAAGAAAGACGCGATGCGTGCCCCGCGAGTGACGGCGCGGACGTGGTGCAGGCTCGTCGACGGATAGAGCGCCATGTGGCCGGCCGGGAGCTTGACGGAATGCACACCGTAAGTATCTTCCACGACCAACTCGCCGCCGTCGTACTGTTCGGGACTCGCGAGGAAGAGCGTGGCCGACAAATCCGTCCGGATCCGGTGCGACGTTCCGGAGATCTGACGGATCGCGTTGTCGACGTGCGTCCCGAACGATTGTCCGCCCTGATACCGGTTGAACAGCGGCGGGAAGACTCTCAAGGGCAGCGCCGCAGAGATGAAGAGGGGGTTCCTCTGCAGCGCAGCCAGGATGAAGTCTCCCAGCTGACGCGCCGTCGGGGAATCCTCCGGAAGCTGCTGGTTGTCTTTCGCACGGGCCGACTGGTGGCCGGCGGTCACGCGGCCGTCGACCCAGTCCGCCTGATCGAGGAGCCGGCGCGCCTCCGCGACCTGTTCCGCCGTCAACACGTCCGGGATGTGAAGCAGCATGTGTCAGAACTTCCAGTCGGTGCTGATCATCAGCTGTCGGCCCGGCCCTGGAATGTAGTGCCCGCCGCCGACACGATCGACGTACTCCTCGTCGGTCAGGTTCTGCAGGTTCATCCGGAGCGTGAGGTTCTGGTTCAGCGGGTACGACGCCGTCGCGTTGTACAGCCAGTAGCTCGGTACGACGATCGTGTTGACGGTGTTCCGGAACACCGCGTCCATGAACTGCGTCCCGCCGCCGACCGTCAAGTTCCATGGCAGCGTGTAGGTGGTCCAGAGGTTGAACGTGCTCTCCGGCGTCAGGATCAGATTGTTGCCGACCTCTTCCGGGTTCTCGGATGCCGAGATCTTGCTGTCCATGAACGCGTAGCCCGCGAACGCGCTCCAGGCCGGTGTTATCTGGCCGGAGACGCCGAGCTCGACGCCGCTGACGCGGTGTTTCCCCGACAGGATGAACGGATCGCTCGTCGCATTGCGCGTCCGTGCGTTCGTCTTGTCCGTCCGGAAGAGGGCGCCGTTGAGCGACAGCCGCCCGCCCAGGACGTCCCATTTCGTGCCGACTTCGACGTTCCTCGTCTCCTCGGGCTCGAGGTTCGGGTTGTTGGCCGCGGTAGGCGTCGTGCTCAGCGCGGCGCCCGTTGCAGCCGCATCGACCGACGGATTGAACGACGTCCCGTAGCCCGCGTACACGCTGCCGTTCGGCTGCGGCTTGTATACGAGGCCCGCCCGCCAGCTCACCATGCTGTCGGACGAGTCGATCTCGGTGACGACGCCGTCCGCCAGGTTCGTCAGCGAGTAGTCGACGTCCACGACGTCCAGCCGCAGTCCGCCGGAGGCGATCCAGCGATCGCTCAGCTTCACGGTGTCGAAGGCGTAGATGCCGGCGAGGTTCAACCGCGTGTCGCTCGGGTTGCCCGTATTCGGCGGCATCGGGCCGAGCGCCCGATCGTTGGGATCCGGATTGATGATGTTGGTCTGCGGCTGGTTGGTCGCCTGGGCCGAGTTGCGATTGTGCGTGGTCTCCCTGGCGACCTCGATCCCGGTCACGACGTCGTGCGTCACGCGCCCCGTCGTGAACGATCCGATGAGGTTCGTCTGATTCGCCAGGTTCTCGTTGCTCATCGTCCGGCGCTGGAGCTGCCGGTTCGGCGGACGTGGCGCCGTGATCGCCGAGTCGCGATCCGTCTCGCTGTACCGCGTCAGGTTGCGGAGCGTGAACCGGCCCGCGAACCGGTGGTCGATTTCCGCCGTGCCGAAGTTGCTGTTGATTGACTCGAAGTCGTAGTCTCGAAGCCCGTAGAAGTTGCTCTGATCGATCGGCGGCGTGGCATTGAACGCGCCCGTCGGGAAGCCCGGGCTCGCGCCCCAGGGCAGGCCGTAATCGGGAACGTTGTCCTGGTCCAGGTGCTGATACTTCAACCTGACGGTGGTGGGGGAGCCCAGACCGAAGGCAATGGATGGCGCCACGCCCCAGCCGCTGTTCTCGACGACATCCCGGCCCGCAACGCCCCCCTCGCCCCACATCGCGTTGAGGCGGAAGGCGACTCCCTTGCCGAGCTGCCCGAGCGGGACGTTGATGTCCGCGGTGCCGCGCTTGAACGCTTCGTTTCCGCCCGCGAGCGTGCCGCTGTAGCCCGCGCCGAGCTGCGGCGACTTGGTGACCTGGTTGATCGCGCCGCCCGTCGCGCCTCTGCCGACGGTGGCCGACGACGGCCCCTTTGTGACTTCGACCTGTTCGAGGTTGAAGACGTCGCGCGAGTAGCCGCCCGGATCGCGGATGCCGTCGACGAAGATGTCGTTGCCCGCGCTGAACCCGCGGATGGAGAAGTTGTCGCCCGGCAGGCCGCCGCCCCCTTCGCCCGCCTGGAACGTGATCCCGGGCACGTTGCGGAGCACATCGCGCAGTGACGTCAGGCCCTGAGCCTGGATGACTTCGCTCGGGATGACCTCGATCGTCTGCGGGATGTCGCGCACCGGCTCCGTGAAGGTCCTGAGCGACAGCGGCGCCGCGTTGCCCTGCACCTCGACGAACTCCGAGGCCGCTTCGAGCCGCAGCGTGACGGCGTCGGGCGCCGTGAAGCGATACGTGATACCCGTTCCGGCAAGGATCTGTTCCAGCGCGCGCTCCGCGGTGTGCAGCCCCGACACTCCGGGCGACTGGAGGGTGCGGATCGAGTCGAGCGTCACCGTGACCTTGACCTTTGTGGCCGCTTCGAACGCGGCCAGGACGTCGCCGAGCGGTCCCGGCGGGATGTCGAAGCGCTGCGTCGTCGTCTGTTGGGGGTCGTCAGGCACGTCCCAGTTTCGTGCTGCCGTCAGCGCGACGTTCACGGAACCGAGGTCGAAGCGCGTCGTGAGGAAGTCCCGCGTCAACGACGGGTTCGTCCGTTCCAGGCGCTCTTTGGCGAAAGCCGGCGTAGTCATCCGGCTGCTCAATGCGGTCGAGGCGACGAGCGCCCCAACGGCGAGCCAACGGTCCTTCTTACGCGACTGCTTCGTCTTCTTCACGGTGTCGCTCCAGTTGATGAGTTGCGCGGATGCGCTTTCTCCACGCGACGAACCGGCGGAGGGCCAGGGCGAGCCCCGTGTAGACGAGCACCGCCCCGCCTGCCGATGCGATCATCGCGACCGTCTGTCCTGTGACTCCGAACGCTTCACCCGTGTGCGTGAACCGGGAAAGGCTGCGGATTCTCCGTCCGAGCGTCTGGCTCGCGAACGGCTCCCACTTCGTGACGCTGCCCGTCTTCCGATCGAACGTGAGCTGGCTCCTGAGCTGCGGCTGCCCGCCGTTGCCGCGGTCGATGGCGAAGACGACCGGCGCCGAGAGGGAAGCAGGCAGACGGAGGTTGATGCTCTGCCAGTCCGAAACCTGCTGCTCGGCGCGAGCCCACAGCGCATCCAGTCCGTCGGTCGGCGCTGTCCGCCGGCCGGCGTCGCGGCGAGGCCCGTCTGGCACGGTCTGACGCGCGGGTCCGCCGCCGGGGGGCGGATTCGGACGCGGCGGCTCTTCACCCACGAGCCGGTAAACGAGGGCGTTCCCCCACGGAAACGAGATCGGGACCGCCGTAATCACGACCAGGAAGAGCGGAATCGCCGACCAGACGCCGAGCACGTTGTGCCAGTTGAAGTCGCGCGCTTTGCCGCGCAGACCGCGCTCGAACAGCGTGACGGGTCTCACGCGGGCCCAGCCCCACTTCCGCGGAAACCAGAGATAGATGCCGCTGCAGACGATGAAGAGAAAGAGGAGGTTGGACCAGCCCGTGATGGCGCGGCCCGTCGGCCGGCTGCTGCCGCCGAGCGCCAGCCACCGGTGCAGGTCCGTCACCGTGCGGAAGAACGCGCGTATGCGCCGCGAGCCTTCGCCCAGGATCGCCCCCGTGTAGGGATCGACGAGCAGGGCGCGGTTCGGCACCAGGACCACGGAGGCCGGCTCGGCTGCGCCGGACCGCAGGGTGACGCCCGTCACCGTCGCATCCGGCTCGGCCGCCTGCACCCGCGATATGAGCGCCTCGGGCGACAGCCGGGTGCCGGTCGGGGAGAGGCGACTGGCGACGGACTGACGGTCCGCCCACGCGAGAATCTGGCGCTCGTAGGCGAGCAGCACGCCGGTGACCGACATTGTGAGAATCACCGCGCCGGCGGTGACGCCGGCGATCAGGTGGGGCCAGAAAATGAACGGACGAAGCTTCACGACGGGCCGTTTCCCACGGCGCTTCTTGTTGCGCGCCACCGCGGGCGACCCTACAATCGGTGGGGTCGACGCGGCACGTGCGACGCGCGTGATTGGGTCCAGCCAGGGCCAGCGTTCGACAGAGGCCCGCCGGGCGCCTCAATCGCCCGGCGGGCCGTTTCTGTCCTCAAGCTCTGGAAATGAGAACGAGTCTCATTTCCGCAAACCGGAGTCTATATCCGACCAATATGGTCGGTCAAGACTGAATGTCGTCTTCCGGGCTGACCCGCCCGATTTCCACTCGATACGGTCTCGCCGCCGCCGCGATCGTCGTCGCGGCCGCCCTCGTTCTGCTGGTGATGGGGCGCGTGCCGATCTGCAGGTGCGGCTACGTGAAGCTCTGGCACGGCGTCGTCTTCAGCGCCGAGAACTCGCAGCACATCTCGGACTGGTACACGTTCTCGCACGTGATCCACGGGTTCGGGTTCTACGCGCTGCTGTGGCTCGTCGCGCGCCGCCTGCCCCTCGGTGTGCGTCTCGCGCTGGCTGTGGGCCTGGAGTCGGCGTGGGAGATTTTCGAGAACACGGACTTCGTGATCAACCGGTACCGCGCCGTGACGATCTCGCTCGACTACTACGGCGACAGCGTTCTGAACTCCGTCTCGGACATCGTCGCGATGATCGTCGGGTTTTTCGTGGCCGCGCGTTTGCCGGTCTGGGCGA
>DATAFJ010000195.1:0-23865 GCA_036257535.1 Vicinamibacterales bacterium
CGTGGGCGGGATCGCCGAACAGTTCACGCGCACCATGGTCCGCCCGGACCGCGAGCTCAGCTCGTGAATCTGGGTCGCGAAGAGCTCCTTACCTGAGCCCGTCTCGCCGAGCAGGAGCACGGTCGAATCCCGCGGCGCCACTTGCTCGACCTGCTCGAGGACCAGCCGAACCGCGGCACTCTGCCCGACGATCGGGCCGGTGCCCGCCGGCTCGGCGGGCCGCCCGCCGGCGCGGGGACGCAACATCGAAGGAACCCGCTCCGATCCGGATCTCCACTGGAGATGGCCCATTCTGCTCCCTCGCCCCTCGATGAACGAAACGCTTGTGGGGCGGTGGAAACGATACCGGACGAGATAATTCGGTGCCTATTGGACCAAGGTCTTAGCCCCGCCGGGCTTCTGAGGCCGGGGCCGGACGAGCCCCAGCTTCGCCATACGCGTTTCGAGCGTGGTCGGCTTGAGACCGAGCCGGTCCGCCGCGCCACCAGGTCCGCGAATTCGCCATCCGGTGCTTTCCAGTACGGCGCGGATATGGTCAATCTCCACGTCGGCAAGCAAGTCGCTTCGTCTGGCGGACGGCGTCGGCGGAACGGGCATCGGAATGCTCAGCCGCGGCCCCGCCGACACGATCATCGCGCGCTCGACGACGTTCCGGAGCTCCCGGATGTTGCCCGGCCACGAGTAGCGCTGTAGCGCCTCCATGGTCTCCCGGGGTATTGCCTCGATCGGCTTCGCGAACGACCGCGAGAATTCCTCGACGAAACGCCAGACCAGGAGCGGGATGTCTTCCACGCGCTCGCGCAGCGGCGGGACTTGAATCGGAAAGACATTCAGTCGATAAAACAGGTCCTCGCGAAAGCTGCCGTCGGCGATCCGCCGCTCGAGATTGCGATGCGTGGCGGCGATTACGCGCACGTCCACGTAGATCCCCTTCGGGCTCCCGAGCCGCTCGATCTGCCGCTCCTCCAGCACGCGCAGCAGCTTGACCTGGGTCTCCGGCGCGAGATCGCCGATTTCATCGAGAAAGATCGTGGAGTGGTCGGCCAGCTCGAACCGTCCGATCTGCCTGGCGAGGGCGCCCGTGAAGGCGCCCTTCTCGCGGCCGAACAGCTCGCTCTCCATCAGCGTTGCAGGGATCGCCGAGCAGTTCACCCGCACGATCGAGCGATCGCGACGCGCGCTCAATTCGTGAATCCGCGACGCAAAGAGCTCCTTGCCCGTGCCCGTCTCGCCGAGCAGCAGCACGGTGGAATCCGTCCGAGCAACCTGCTCGACCTGCTCCAGAACGCGGCGCAGTGCCGCGCTCTGGCCGCCAATCGCCCCCGCGCCGATCCTGTTCTTGACTTCCGCGCGGAGGTACCGGTTCTCGGCGTCCAGTTGATCGCGCAGGCGTCTGACTTCATCGAGCGCGTTGTGAAGCGCCTCGTCGCTCTCGCGCCGCGCCAGAACATTCCCGAACGCGGTCGCAAACACGCGAAGGCGGTGAAGAACGTCGGGCGGCCACGAGCGCTCCTCGCGGAACACGTTGAAGCCGACCCCGCCCATGAGGTGTCCTCCCACGAGAAGCGGTACCGTCACGGATGAGCGCACACCCATCGACTCGTAGGTGGCGCGATCGACTGGGTTGGGAATCTCGTGGACCCTGGAAAACGACACGAGCTCGCCTGCCAGCAGCGTCTCGAGCACCCAGGGGGCCCGCTGCGCCGCTGGGACCGGCGAAGGGGCCTGCGGAATGCCAGGGCGCTCCCACCCGATCGGAGAAAGTGCCGCTCCATCAGGTCCAATCCGGAAGAACTGGCAACGGTCGAGATCCAGGGCTTCGCCAATTCGCCGGAGGGCCTCGCGCATCGCGTCGTCGACTTGATCGGGAGGCAGGTTGATGAATTGGACAGAAAGATCGGCGACGAGCCACTCGAACTCGAGTTGCGCGACGATCCGCTGGTTGGATGCATCCTCGGCGCAGCGGCGCGCCGTGATGTCCACGATCGTCGCGAGCAGGCACGGGCCGAGTTTCGTCGCTATCGAGGAGCAGCCGATTTCGACAGGAAAGAGCGAGCCGTCGCGGCGCCGGCCGAAGAGGTCTTGTCCCGGTTCCCGCGCGCCCGACGCCGCCGCCTCCAGAATCCCGAGGCCGTGGCGTTCGACGGCCGGCAGCAGTGTCTCAACGGAGCGCCCGATCAACTCCTCGCGCGAGTACGCGAACAGGCGCTCGAGCTCGGCATTCACGTGCGCGATTTTGCCGTCGGCCTCTACCAGGGCAACGGCATTCGGCAGCGACTCGATCATGATCGCGAATCGGTCAACCGCTTCGAGGCTTTCGCTCTGCAGCCGCGACGGGCTCTCCGGAATTACCATTGGCCCTAGTTTAACTCGGGCCGACTTGGCTGTTGCCGGAGCCTCCGGGATTCCAGATTAAGCCCGAAATGGCGTAGGTGTCTGGTGCTGTTGAGCTCAGTTGACCGCGCCCGCCAGCACCGCGCGGATATCGGGCCGGTCGGGAACGTGCCCTCGGAGGAGCACAGCACGTTGACCGGGGGTAACGAGCCCGTGCGACTTGGCCCACTCGACGCCGAAGAGAAGCACACGTTCCGCCCAGGATGACTCGGGGAGCACCACCGCTGTCACGCCCCAGCACACGCTGAGATTCCTCGCGACCCGTTCGGTCCGGGGCAGCGCCAGGATCGCGGCCGCGGGCCTGCGGTTGCTGAGCGCCAACGCCGTGCGACCAGAGTCGGTCGCAACAACGACCAGCGCGGCGTCGAGCTGCTCCGTCATGAGGCACGCGGCGTCGACGGCCGCTTCGGTGATGGGATCGGTCAGCTGCGGCACCGGCGACGGCGCGCTTCGTGAGGTCCGGCGCTCCTGCGACTTCAGGTAGGCTTCCGCCTCTCCGCAAATCCGCCGCATGGTTCTGACCGCTTCGACCGGATACTGACCGACCGCCGTCTCGCCCGAGAGCATGACGGCGTCGGTCCCGTCGAGCACGGCGTTGAACACGTCGCTGGCCTCTGCCCGCGTCGGCCGGCTCGACTGCTCCATGCTGTTGAGCATCTGCGTGGCCGTGATCACCGGCCGATGCGCCTGGTTACACAGTGCAATGATCCGCTTCTGGATCGCCGGCACCCGCTGCACGTCCATCTCGACGCCGAGATCGCCCCGCGCCACCATCACGGCGTCTGTGGCGGCGACGATCGCCTCGAGATGCTCGACCGCCTGCGGTTTCTCGATTTTGACGACGACATGCGCGGGACAGTTTCTCGCCTGCAAAGCCCGGCGCAATCCCGCGACGTCGTCGGGACGGCGTACGAACGACAGGCCCACGAAATCGACGTCGCCGGAGTGGCGCGCCGTCCAATCGAGGTCAGTCAGGTCCTTATCGGTGAGAGAGCTGACGGCCAGGTCCGAACCGGGCAGGTTCACGCCCTGCCTTGAGCGCAAGCGCCCCGGCAGCATCACGCGCAAGGTTGCGCGACCGGGCGCAGTGTCTGTGACAGCCATCGCGACGGTGCCATCCGCGAACAGGACGGTCTCGCCTTTCTTGAGATCGTTCGGCAGCTCACGGTATGAGCACGTCAGTTCCCGAACAACAGTCGATGTCGCATCCGCGATCAGTGTGAACTCCTCGCCCAGCCGGCAGTCGACGACGTCGCCGGCGAAAGGCTGTAGCCGCATTTTCGGTCCGCACAGATCCTGTAACACGGCGACGTGGCGCTCCATCTCACGGCTCAATGCCCGGATGTCGGCGAGGATCGCGCTGTGCTCCTCGTGCGTACCGTGCGAGAAATTGAGGCGAAACACGTTGACGCCCGCGTCGATGAGCTGCCGCAGTATTTCCGGCTTCGACGAGGCGGGGCCGATCGTCGCGACGATCTTCGTGCGAGTGGTCGTGGACACGTCAGCCCAGATCCCGCGGCTGACCGGTCGAGGCCAACACGCTGCTCCAGAGCGCTCCCTCGGGGTCGATCCGCTTTCGCTGCGACGTAGCGAGCGGGATGGGGAGGTGGATGAACTGATGGTTCCAGAAGCCCACGAGCATGTCCGTGCGGCCGCTCATACCGGCGTGGACCGCGTTGTGTCCGAGGAGCAGGCAGAAGGCCGAGTCGTGAGCCGTCGCAGGCACGCTTCTGATGGCGTAGCTGGGATCGATGTACTTGAGAGTGATCGGCATCCGGGCCTCGCGGAAATGCCTGGCAATCGCATCGCGAAGGAAGATCCCGATGTCGCCGTGCTTGATGTTTCCGGATGCGTCCCGCTCCTCCTGCCGCGCCATCAGGTCCTGTCCGGCGCCTTCAGCGACGACGATCACGGCATGGCCGCGCCGTTCGGGCCGCCGGCACAGCTCCGCGAGGAACCGCTCGAGCCTGAAAGGCACCTCGGGAACGAGGCAGAAATTCACCTGTCCATCCACGAGCACCGCGTAGGCGGCGATGAATCCCGAGTCGCGGCCCATCAGCTTCACCAGGCCGACACCGTTTCGTGCCGACTCCGCCTCCGAATTTGCGGCATACGTCGCCCGCCGCGCTTCGCTGACGGCCGTCTCGAATCCGAAGGTCTTCTGCACGAACGACACGTCGTTGTCGATCGTCTTCGGCACGCCGATGACGCTGATGTTCAGGCCTCGCCTCTTCGTCTCGCCGCTGATTGCATGCGCGCCCCGTAGCGTGCCATCGCCGCCGATGGCGAAGAGGATGCCGATGTTCAGGCCTTCGAGACGCTCGACCATCGCCACGGGATCTTGCGGGCCGCGCGACGATCCGAGGAGCGAGCCACCTCGCTCATGGATCCTGTTCACCAGCTCCGGTGTCAGATCGAGCGGCTCGTGATCAAGCCGCTCGACCAGCCCTTCGAAGCCGAAGCGGAACCCATGGATTTTCCGAACACCGTAGTGGTGGTGCAGGCTCAACACGATGGCGCGGATGACGTCGTTCAGCCCCGGGCAGAGCCCGCCGCACGTCACGATTCCGCAGGCCAGCGTGGATGGATCGAAGAAGAGCCGCTCCCGGGGGCCCGCCTGTTCCATCGACGGAGGCTCCCGACTTGCGTGCCGCCTCAGCTCCTCGAGTGTCGACGGATAAAGGATGCGCTCATGATCCTGAACGAACCGAACGCCTGACATCGGCGACGGGATACGGCAGTCGCCGAGCCGCGCGATCGTGAAGTCGATCACGCTTCCACCAGCGCCTTCCCGGCGGACCGAAGCTCGATCGCCGCGCGCGCGACCCGATCCGCCATCGCCTGCTCGGCCAGCGCGAGATAGGAGCGTGGATCGTAGGCCTTCTTGTTGCCCATTTCTCCATCAACTTTCAGCAGGCCGTCGTAGTTCCTGAAGCAGTGGTCCGCGATGGCGCGGGTGAACGCGTACTGCATGTCGGTATCGACGTTCATCTTCACGACGCCGGAGTCCAGCGCTTCATGGATATCCCGGAGCTCCGAGCCGGAGCCGCCGTGGAAGACGAAATAAAAGCGCGCCGCATCGCCGAGCGCCCGGACGACCGCGTCCTGGCAGTCTTTCAGGATCGACGGCTTGAGCTTCACGTGACCCGGCTTGTAGACCCCGTGCACGTTGCCGAACGTCGCCGCCAGCAGGTATGGACCCCCGCCGGCGTTCAGCCGCCGCGCCACTTCCAGCGTGTCTTCCGGGGTTGTATAGAGCTTGGCGGCGGCGCTTGCGCGGACGCCATCCTCCTCGCCTCCTACGACGCCAGCCTCGATCTCGAGGATCAGATCGCTCCGTGTGAAGCGTTCGCGCAGCTTGACGGCGATGTCGAGGTTGTCCTTCAACGTCAGAGCGCTGCCGTCGAACATGTGGCCGTTGAAAAGATTCGGGCGGCCCGCGGCGTGCCGCCGCTCCGTCTCTTCGACGAGCGGCATCACGAAAGCGTCCAGCTTGTCGGCCTGACAGTGATCGGTGTGAAGCGCGACATGGATCGGATACCGATCGGCGACGCGGTGAACGTGCTCCGCGATCGAGATCGCGCCCAGGACCATGTCCTTGACCGCGGTGCCGGACGCGAAGGCGGCGCCTCCGGTCGAGACCTGAACGATGCCGTCGCTCCCGCTGTCGGACAGGCCCTTCAAGACCGCGTTTGCGGTCGTCAGCGATGTCACATTGATCGCGGGATAGGCGAACTTCTCCCTCCGCGCGCGCTCGAGCATCCGGCAGTACGTCGCGTAGTCGGCTACCGGCATGGCACCCTCCGTCCTGCGTCGGGATCGCCCGGTTTGTAAATGTGACCCGCCAGCGAGAGAAGGACGACGGAGCGCGGTTCGACGAGATAGCGGGTTCCGGAGATCATCGGCGCCTCGTCCAGGGGCCAGATGTCGTCGGGGGATGGCAGCGCCGTGTCGATGCAGCGCAACCAGTGCTGACCGCCGAGCGGCGGCGGCAATTCGAACGTCAGCCGTTCCCAGTAGGCATTGAAGATCGCGTGAAACATGACGCGCGTGCGCGGGCTCTCCAGCGTCACCGCCAGCGAGTGCGAGTGCTCGCTCCAGTCGGGAGAGTCGAACCCAACGCCGCTCCACCGAATCGCCGCTCGCTGCAGGAGCTGATTGAGGCTCGGGTTCGCCTCCCCGGAGACTACATCCCGGCGCTGGCGAAGCGCGATGAGCCTCTGGACGAAGCGGCGGATATCGGCGTGCCGCTCGATCAATCTCCAGTCGAACCAGCTGATCTCGCTGTCCTGGCAAAAGGCGTTGTTGTTGCCGTGCTGAGTGCGCCGAACCTCGTCGCCCATCAGCAGCATCGGCGTGCCGGCCGCCAACAGCTCGATCGCAAGGAAGTTCTTCACCTGCCGGTTGCGCAGCGCTTCGATCTGCGGGTTTTCGGACGATCCTTCCTCGCCGCAGTTCCAGCTCAGGTTCTCGTTGCTACCGTCACGATTGTTCTCCCCGTTCGGCTCGTTGTGCTTCGTGTTGTACGAAACGAGGTCATTCAACGTGAAGCCGTCATGGCACGTGACGAAGTTGATGCTGTGCTCGACCTCGCGCTCCTTGTGCGCGTAGATATCGGGGCTGCCCAGGAGCCTGGCCGCCAGGCGGCGCACCGTGCCGCCGTCCCCTTTCAGGAAACTGCGCACGTCGTCGCGAAACCGGCCGTTCCACTCCTGCCAGGCGTCACCGACGAAGCGGCCGACCTGATAGAGTCCCGCCGCGTCCCACGCCTCGGCAATCAGCTTGGTTTCCGCCAGGAGCGGATCGGATTCGATGTCCCATAGGATCGGAGGATTCGGCAGTGGATGGCCGGCCTCGTCGCGCGACAGGATCGACGCGAGATCGAAGCGAAAACCGTCGACGTGCATCTGGGTGACCCAATACCGCAGGCTGTCCAGAATCAAACGCCGCACGATCGACTGGTTCGCGTTCAGTGTGTTGCCGCAGCCGCTGTAGTCTGCGTACCGCGACCGGTCCTTCTCGAGGATGTAGTAGAACTCGTTGGCCAGGCCGCGATAGCACAAGGTCGGGCCGCTCTCGCCGCCTTCGGTCGTGTGGTTGAAGACGACGTCGAGGATGACTTCGATTCCGGACCGGTGGAACGCCTTCACCATGTCGCGGAATTCGTCGAGGACCGCGAGCGGTTCGGTGCGCGAGCTGTACGCGTGATGCGGCGCAAAGAACGAGATCGGCTGATAGCCCCAGTAGTTGACCCGGCCTGTCGGCGCGTCCTGAGGATCGAACTGAAAGACCGGCAACAGCTCGACGGCCGTGATCCCCAGCTCCTTGAGATAAGGAATCGTCTCTGTCAGGCCGGCATACGTGCCTCTCGTCGCAGGTGGCACGCCGGAGCTGGGATGCTGCGTGAACCCGCGCACATGGAGCTCGTAGATGATCGTCTCGGCAAAGGGGCGTCTGAGGGGGGAATCGCCTTCCCAGTCATAGCGGCTGGGATCCGCCACGACGCTCTTCATCGCCGACGGGCAGTTGTCGCCGCGTCGCCTCGCCGCGTTCCGATCGTACGTATCTGGCATAGCGACGGCGAGACCGTACGGATCGAGGAGCACCTTTTCAGGGTCGAATCGGAGCCCGCGATCGGGAGCGAATGGCCCATGAGCGCGGTACGCGTAGACCTGTCCCGGCTCGAGCTGCGGGACGAACGCGTGCCAGTAGTGATAGGTGCGATGTGATTTCGACTCGAGCGGAATGATCTCCGACGGCTGCGCGGCGCGCTCATCGGTGAAGAGCAGAAGCTCGACGAGCTCGGCGCTCTTGGCAAACACGCTGAAGTTCACGCCGCCGGGGCCGATGGTCGCGCCCAGAGGGGCGCTCTTGCCGGCCGTCGTCAGAGAGGCGAGCCCTGCCGTCGCCACACCGGGGATGGTCACCCGCTGCCCCCTGGCGCCCCGAGGCTGATGTTCCAGATGTGGCGGCAGTACTCCCGGATCGAACGGTCGGACGAAAAGCGCCCAACCCGAGCGGTGTTGAGAATCGACATACGCGTCCAGTTCTGTTGGTCGCGATATGCATCGCTGACGCGCTGCTGGGCCTCGACGTACGGCTGATAGTCGGCCAGCAGCATGTAGTCGTCTCGAGCGAGGAGCGAATCCACGATCGGGCGAAACATCTCGCGATCGCCGTCGGAAAAGAGGCCGCTACCGATGGCGTCGACAGCCTCGCGCAGCTCCGGATTTGAGTCGTAGATGGCCCTCGGCCTGTAGCCCTTCGCCCTCCACTCGGCGACTTCCCCTGCCGTCAAACCAAACAGGAAAAAGTTCTCAGGGCCGACGGCGTCGCGAATCTCAACGTTCGCGCCGTCCAGCGTGCCGATCGTCAACGCCCCGTTCATGGCGAATTTCATGTTGCCCGTGCCCGAGGCCTCTTTGCCGGCCGTGGAGATCTGTTCCGACAGCTCGGCGGCGGGATAGACATGGTGACTGCTCTTCACGTTGAAGTCAGGCAGGAACACGACAGTGAGCAGCCTGGAGATCTGCGGATCCCCATTGACGACGGCGGCGACGCCGTTAATCAATCTGATGATCAGCTTTGCCATGTGATAGCTGGGGGCGGCCTTGCCCCCGAAGATCACCGTCCTCGGCGTCGTCGACGCGTCGTGTCCGCGCCTCAGCCGGTTGTACAGCGTCACGAGATGCAACACGTTCAGGTGCTGACGCTTGTATTCGTGCAGCCGCTTCACCTGAATGTCGAAGAGCGATTCCGGGTTCACGACGATGCCGGTGCGATCTTCGATCAGCGCGGCGAGGCCCCCCTTGTTCTCGGCTTTGACCTTTCGCCACTCCCGCTGGAAACCGCGGTCGGCCGCCAGAGACTCGATGCGCGCGAGCTCTCCTTCCAGATCCGCGATCCACCGATCCCCGATGTGCCTGGTGATGAGCGCGCTCAATCGCGGGTTGCTCAGAACCATCCAGCGCCGCGGCGTCACGCCGTTGGTCACGTTGAAGAATTTCTCCGGCGCGACCGCATGGAAGTCGCAGAGAACGGTTTGCTTGAGAAGAGTGGTGTGGAGCGCCGCGACGCCGTTGATCGCGTGGCTGCCCGCGGCGGCCAGGTGCGCCATGCGCACGAATCGCGCGCCTGTTTCGTCGATGAGCGAAAGGCGCCGAAGCCGCTCGTCGTCGCCGGGATGCCGCCGCCGCAGATCGTCGAGGAATCGTCTGTTGATCTCGATGACAATCTCGAGGTGGCGCGGCAGCAGCGCGCCCAGCATCGACAGCGGCCACTTCTCCAGCGCTTCGGACAGCAGTGTGTGGTTGGTATACGCGCAGGTTCGCTGCGTGACAGCCCACGCCTGATCCCATTCCATCAGGTGCTCGTCGACCAGCAGCCGCATCAACTCGGCGACGGCAATGGAGGGGTGCGTGTCGTTGAGCTGCGCGGCCCAGTACGCGTCGAACTCGTCGAGCCGCTTGCCTCGCATCAGATGCAGCCTGATCATGTCCTGCAGAGAACAGGAGACGAAGAAGTACTGCTGGGCCAGCCGCAGCTTTTTCCCGATCTCCGGCTCGTCGTTCGGGTACAGCACCTTTGAGATCGTTTCCGACGCGACCTTTTCGTCCACCGCGCCGTAGTAGTCGCCGACGTTGAACGCGTCGAAATCGAAGGACTCGGTGGCTTCCGCTTTCCAGAGGCGCAGCAGGTTCGTCGTGGGAACCCGGTCACCCGGCACCGGTGTGTCGTAGGCGACCCCCTTCACGACCCTTTCCGCCAGCCAGCGCACGCGGTGACGGCCCGTCTCATCCCGGTACCACTCCGTTCGTCCGCCGAACTTCACGCTGAACGTCGTTTCCGCGCGGATGATTTCCCAGGGGTTGCCGAAGCGCAGCCACTTGTCGGTCAGCTCCACCTGCCATCCGTCGCGAATCGCTTGATCGAAGATGCCGAACTCGTAGCGTATGCCGTAGCCGATCGCCGGCACGTTAAGGGTCGCCAGCGAGTCCATGTAACAGGCGGCCAGACGGCCGAGCCCGCCGTTGCCCAACCCGGGCTCTTCCTCCTGTTTCGAGAAGCGTGGGGAGATCCTGGCCGACGCGGGCCACGGCCTTCTCTGCAGGCTCCCAGAGCCCGAGGTTAACGAGGCTGTTCCCCAGATGCGGCCCCGTCAGAAACTCGGCCGAGAGATACGCGACGACCTTCGATGTGCTCGCGGCGGTTACCGCCTCCACCGTGGAGATGTACCGGTCCAGCATCCGGTCGCGGATGGTATAGGCGAGCGCCATGTACCAATCGTTTCGCGTCGCGTGTTGCGGCAGCTTGGCCTGGAGGTAGTGCAGGTGGTCGATCAGGGCTTCGGCGATTTCATCCGCGCGCAGGCCCCTGCGAATACTCGGCGTGTCGGTCAAGTTCGTCGGCTTCAATAACGCTCGGGCACGAATCGCCGCCGCGCGATCGACGCCACGTCGTCGTATGCGCGCTTCGACGATCGTTTGGGGAGCTTCACTTTGTCCGAACGCAGCTTCTTATGCGGAATCCGCGAGAGGAGATGCGAGATCAGGTTCAACCGCGCCGTTCGCTTATCGTCCGAGCGGACGACGAACCACGGTGCGATTCGGGTGTCGGTCTTCTTGAGCATGATGTCGCGCGCGCGGGAGTAGTCGTACCAGCGCGTTCGCGACGGCAGATCCATCGGGCTGAGCTTCCACTGGCGCAACGGATCCTTGATGCGCGCCTCGAAGCGACGCTTCTGCTCGTCGTTGCTCACCTCCAGCCAGTACTTGATCAGAATCGTGCCGCCCTCGACGAGGAATTTCTCGATTTGAGGGCACAGGTTGAGGAACCGCTTGTGCTGCTCCGGCGTACAGAACCCCATCACGTATTCGACGCCAGCGCGGTTGTACCAGCTCCGATCGAAGATCACGACTTCGCCCCGGGCCGGGAAATGCTCAAGGTAGCGCTGGATGTACACCTGGCTCTTCTCGCGGTCGGACGGCGCGGGCAGGGCGACGACCCGGAACACGCGCGGGCTGAGACGCTCGGTGATCGCCCGAATCGTGCCACCCTTCCCCGCCCCGTCACGTCCCTCGAACAGGATGACGACGCGCAGGCCCTTTTCCTTGACCCATCGCTGGAGGTGACACAACCGCACCTGCAGCTTCTCCAGTTCTTTCTCGTACTTCGCGCGTTTCATTCAGCTCTCCTCGTCCGAAGGGGCATCACCGGAGCGACATACGGAAGTTCGCACGTTCGTACGCCGCCGGATCGGGAATCCGCCCGAGGCTCATGTTCCCGCGCATCTCGTTGAGCGAGCTCCATTCGTGTTCGTCCATCCACGATTCGATTTCCTGGCGCACCTTCCGCAGGTGGCCAGGGCCATGCCGAAGGAGCGCGGACACCATCTGCGTTGCGTCGGCGCCGGCCATCGTCGCCTTGATCACGTCGAGCCCCGTGTGAATACCGCCGGTGATCGCGATGGACGCCTTGACGCGGCCGGAGATCGCTGCCGTGCCGCGGAGGCGCATCGGCAGCTCCGACGAATCCGACAGCGGCAGCGTGCGAATGACCTCGAGCTCCTCCACGTCGATGTCGATGCGGTGAAAGCGCGTAAACAGCACGAGCCCGTCGGCCCCCGCCCCTTCGAGCTGTTTGGCGAAATGCGCGAACGCCGTCAGAAGGGGCGCGAGCTTGACCGCGACCGGAATACGCACGCTGCGCTTCACGTCGTGCACGATCTCCATCGCCTGCCGCTCCACGTCAGCCGCGCTCGAGGTCATGTCGCTTGCCGCGTGGTAAATGTGCAGCTCGAGGCCGTCCGCGCCGGCCTGCTCGAGCAGGCCGGCATACGAGATCCAGCCGCCGGACGTGATCCCGTTGAGGGACGCCATGACCGGGATGCGCACAGCGGACTTGACCTTCCGAAGGTGCTCCAGGTACTCCTCTGGTCCGAGCGCCAGCAGGGGATCCGGCGCGTACGTGCCGGCTTCGGCAAACGAGTCGCTGTGGCTTTCGACGTTCAGGAACGCATCCATCTGCTCGCCGGTAATCTCCTCCTCGTACAGCGACCGCAATACGAGAAGCGAAGCACCCGCATCCTCGAGCGCTCGTGCGACGTCGAGATCGTCGCCAAGCGGCCCGGCGCCCACGATCAGCGGATGGGGCAACCGCATCCCGAGATACGTCGTAGAGAGATCCATTACTTCTCCTTTCCCTCAGGATTCGACGGCTCGTCAGCTGGCTGAATCACCGGAACGGTGATCCCGGCGAGCTGCTGATACACGCTGTACCGGCGCTCGGCGGCCGCTTGAGACTCGGCGACGAACATCTTGTAACGCGCCGGATCGGCGCGCTCGACAGTCCTGAAGCGGGACTCGTTGCGGAGATAGGCCTCCACTCTCCCCTTCGGCGGTCCGTAGTCGAGCTTCAGCGGCGGCTCGCCCTTCACGAGCCGGCGCGGATCGAACCGATAGAGCGGCCACACGCCGGTATCGACCGCGAGCTTCTGCTGCGCGGCGCCGTGCGCCATGTCGTAGCCGTGCGCGATGCAGTGGCTGTAGGCGATGATGAGCGACGGTCCCGCGTAGGACTCCGCCTCCAGGAAAGCCTGAGCCGTCTGGGCCATCTTGGCCCCGAACGCGACCTTCGCCACATAGACGTGCCCGTACATGTTGGCGAGCAGACCCAGATCCTTCTTTCCGATCGGCTTGCCGGAGGCCGCGAACTTGGCGGCGGCGCCAAGCGGCGTCGCCTTCGACTGCTGGCCTCCCGTGTTCGAGTACACCTCGGTATCCATGACGAGGATGTTGACGTCACGCCGGTTCGCCAGCACGTGATCGAGGCCGCCGTAGCCGATGTCGTACGCCCACCCGTCGCCGCCGACGAGCCAGACGCTCTTCTTGACAAGATAGTCGGCGAGCGTTTCGAGCCGACGCGCTTCGGGCGCATCGAGCCCGGAGAGCTGCCGCCGGAGCGCCTCGACGCGCTTGCGCTGCTCGATAATACCGGCCTCGTTCGCCTGATCCGCGTCGAGGATCGCTGCCGCGAGCCCGTCGCCAACCTTCGCGCCGAGACCCTGCAACAGCATCCGGGCCGTCGCGCCGTGCGCGTCGAGCGCCATGCGGAACCCGAAGCCGAACTCGGCGTTGTCCTCGAAGAGCGAATTCGACCAGGCTGGTCCGCGGCCGTCGCGATTCGTCGTATACGGCGTCGTCGGAAGGTTGCCGCCGTAGATCGACGAGCAGCCCGTCGCGTTCGCGATGAGCAGGCGGTCGCCGAAGAGCTGCGTCAGCAGCTTGAGGTACGGCGTCTCCCCGCAGCCCGCGCACGCGCCGGAGTACTCGAAGAGCGGTTCCATGAATTGCGAGTGCTTGTGATCGATCCGGCCTATTTCCGTCCGATCCAGCTCCGGCAGGTTCAGGAAAAAGTCGTAGTTGACGCGCTCGTCGTTGCGGAGCGGCGCCTGCGGCGCCATGTTGATCGCTTTGTGTTTCGGGTTCGTCCGATCTTTTGCCGGGCAGACGTTGACACAGAGATTGCAGCCGGTGCAGTCCTCCGGCGCCACCTGGATCGTGAAGTGCTTCCCCTTGTATTCGTTCCCTCTGTAGAGCGTTGATTTGAACGTGGGCGGCGCGCCCGCCAGGTCGGTCTCGTCGTAGACCTTCGCGCGAATCGCGGCATGCGGGCACACGAGCGCGCACTGATTGCACTGGATGCAGACCTTGGAATCCCAGACCGGGATCTCGAACGCGATGTTCCGCTTCTCCCATTTCGCAGTCGCCATGGGCCACGTGCCGTCGACCGGAAAGGCGCTCACGGGCAGCAGATCGCCCTTGCCGGCCAGGATCACGGCCGTCACCTTCTGAACAAAATCTGGTGCGCGCTCGGACACGAGTGGCGGACGCGCGTAGGTGGCGCTGACCGCCGTCGGCACACGGATCTCGTGCAGGTGCGCCAGCGCCTGATCGACGACCTCCCAGTTTCGCCGGACGACCTCGGGCCCGCGTTTGCCGTACGTTTTCTCGATTGCCTTCTTGATGTGTCCGATTGCTTCGTCTCTCGGCAGCAGTCCCGCAATCGCGAAGAAGCACGTCTGCATGATCGTATTGATGCGCGTCCCCATCCCGGCCCGCTTCGCCAGCTCGTAGGCATCGATCGCGAAGAATCGAATTTTCTTGTCGATGATCTGTTCCTGCAGCTCCCTCGGCAGGTGGTTCCAGATCTCGTCGGCTGGAAACGGCGCGTTCAGCAGGAACGTCGAACCCGGTGCCGCGTGCTCGAGGACGTCGATCTTGTCGACGAACTCGAACTGGTGGCAGGCGACGAAGCCGGCCTGGCCGACCAGGTACGCCGACCGGATCGGCCGTTTGCTCGTCCGTAGATGGGAGATCGTGATCGCGCCAGACTTCTTCGAGTCGTACACGAAGTAGCCCTGCGCGAACAGATCCGTTTCCTGACCGAGGATCTTGATGGAGTTCTTGTTGGCGCCGACCGTGCCGTCGGCGCCGAGGCCGTAGAAGACCGACGCCGAGACGTCCTCGGACTCCGTCCGGAACGACGGATCCCACGGGAGCGACGTGTGCGTCACGTCGTCGACGATACCCACAGTGAAATGGCGCTTCGGTTTGTCCTTGGCGATTTCGTCGAAAACCGCCTTGACCATTGCCGGCGTGAACTCCTTCGACGACAGGCCGTAGCGGCCGGCGAAGACCCTCGGGGGAACTTTGAACGGAGAAATCCCTTCAGCCTGAGCCTCGGCGAGCGCGGTCGTCACGTCGAGATAGAGCGGGTCTCCGGTCGCGCCTGGCTCCTTGGTCCGATCCAGGACTGCGAGACTTCGAACACTCGTCGGCAGCGTGGACAGGAATGCGCTCCGCGGGAACGGGCGATACAGACGGACTTTCAGAACGCCAACCTTCTCGCCGCGAGCCGTCAGGTAATCCGTGGCCTCGTGCGCCGTCTCCGCGCCCGACCCCATCAGGACGATGACACGCTCGGCGTCGGGAGCGCCGACGTATTCAAACAACCCGTAGCGCCGGCCCGTCAGGTCGCCGAGCGCTTTCATGGTCCGTTCGACGATCGCCGGACACTCGTCGTAGAACCTGTTCGCCGCTTCGCGCGCCTGAAAAAACACATCAGGGTTCTGCGCCGTGCCGCGAAGCACGGGCCGGTCTGGCGTGAGCCCCCGCTGGCGGTGTGCGTAGATCGACGATTCCGCGATCAGCGAGCGCAGGTCATCGTCACTGAGCTGTTCGATCTTGGCCACCTCGTGCGACGTCCGGAAACCGTCGAAGAAGTGCATGAACGGAATGCGCGCCTCGAGCGTCGCGGCGTGGGCCACGGCGGCCATGTCGTGCGCTTCCTGTACCGAGTTCGAGCACAGGAGCGCGAAGCCGGCCTGGCGGCAGGCCATGACATCGGAGTGATCGCCGAAGATGGACAAGGCATGCGTCGCGATCGTGCGAGCCGTCACATGCATCACAAAGGGCGTGAGCTCGCCCGCGATCTTGTACATGTTGGGGATCATCAGCAGCAGGCCCTGCGAGGCGGTGAAGGTCGTCGCCAGCGCGCCAGCCTGCAGCGCGCCGTGGACGGCGCCCGCCGCCCCCGCTTCCGACTGCATTTCGGCAAGCTCGGGGATGGCGCCCCAGAGATTCCGCTTGCCGCGGCTCAACCACTCGTCGCAGACTTCCGCCATCGGACTGCTCGGCGTGATCGGATAGATAGCGATCGTCTCGCTCGCCCGATACGCGACAGATGCGGCCGCCTCGTTGCCATCAACGGTCATCCGCTGCCGGTTTGCCATGTGAGATCCCTCAGCTCGACGACACCCCGCCGGATCGAGCGTGATCGCGGTTCGCAAGAAGCATTCCTCGGAAGGCCGCTGGCGCGCCCACGGCGACGCGCCCCGGTGCTCCGGCATTTCAGAGTGCCTACGGAATGGCGTAGCCGGCTGCGGTCTGCCGCCGCACGGCCGGAGGCCGGCAGATGCACGGAAACACGGAGCAAAGTCGCGCCGAGCCTCGCCCGTCTGCGCGTTCGAGGCTGGCACTGCCCATGCACCGCCACAACGCCGCGTCGATTCGTATTCCGCGATTGAAAGGGACGCTCGTGCGCAACAACTTCATCCCATTTGCCCCTGGCTTGCTCGCGATGCTGCTCACGAGCGCGTGCGGTGGAGAAACGGCCCCCGCCGCGCCGCCTCCGCCCGAGGTCCTCGTCTCCCCCGTCGAGCAGCGCGACGTGCCCGTTGTCACCGAGCTCGTCGGCCAGACCAAGGGGTCCCAGGACGTCGAGATCCGCGCGCGGGTCGAGGGCTACCTGGAGGACGTGGCGTTCGTTGAGGGATCGCTCGTCCGGAAAGGGCAGCTCCTGTATCGCATCGATCCCAAGCCGTTGCAGGCGACGCTGGCGAACGCGAGAGCCGATCTGGCGACGGCGGAGGCCCGACTCGCGAAGTCCAACAACGATGTGACGCGCCTCAAGCCGCTCGCGGCCCGCCAGGCGGTGAGCCAGCAGGAGCTCGATAACGCCGTCGCAAACCAGGACGCCGCCAAGGCGCAGGTGGATGCGCACTCGGCGTCGGTCGAGAGTGCGCGGCTCGATCTCGGATACGCCACGATCACCTCCCCGATCAGCGGGATGGTCGGCACCACGCTCGTCCGGTCGGGGAATCTCGTCGGCCGCGGCGAAAGCACCCTGCTGACGACCGTGTCCGAGATCGATCCCGTCCTGTTCACGGCTGGAATAAGCGAGGCGGAATACCTGCGCCTCGCGCGGCGGGCGGACGAGCTCCGAAAGGCGCGCGCCGGCGAGCCGGTGCCCGTCGATCTCGTCCTGGCCGATGGCTCCATCCACTCGCATCCGGGCCGGTTCGACGCGATCGAGAGGGCGGTCGATCCCATGACGGGAACGCTCTCGGTGCAGTTCCGGTTTTCGAATCCCGGCGGGCTGATCCGGCCCGGCCAGTACGGCCGCGTCCGCTTCGTCCTCGAGACCAAGAAGAACGCGCTGCTCGTCCCACAGCGGGCCGTGCAGGAACTTCAGAGCCTGTACAGCGTGACCGTCGCCGGCGACGACAACAAGCTTGCCGTGAAGACCGTCACGGTCGGCCCCCGCGTGGGCAGTGACTGGATTATCGAGTCGGGCCTCACCGCCGGAGAACGGGTGGTCGTCGAAGGAGCGCAGCGGGTCCGGCCCGGGACTCTTGTCACGCCCAAACCGGCGCCTGCGGCGACCGACGGCGGCGCGGCCGAAAAGAGCGCTCGCGAGAAAGGCAACTAGGTCATGGCACGCTTCTGGGTCAACCGGCCCGTCGTCGCGATAGTTCTCTCCATCGTCATGGTGATGCTCGGCGTGGTCGCGATGACGGGTCTTCCGATCGCGCAGTATCCGGAGATCGTGCCGCCGATGGTGCAGGTCACCACGACGTTCGTCGGCGCCGGCGCCACCGACGTCGAGACCGCCGTCGCGACGCCGCTCGAGCAGAAGATCAACGGCGTCGAGAACATGATCTACATGAAGTCGACCAACGCCAACGACGGGACGTTGACGTTGAAGGTCTCCTTCGACGTCGGCACGAACCTCGACATGGCGAACGTGCTCACGCAGAACCGCGTCTCGGAGGCGATGCCGCAGCTCCCGCAGGCGGTCAAGAACTACGGCGTGTCGGTCAAGAAGGCGCTCGCGTTCCCGCTGCTGGTGATCTCGATCAAGTCGCCCAACGGCACGTACGACAGCAACTTCCTGTCGAACTACGCGACGATCAACGTCAACGACAACATCGCGCGCATCCAGGGCGTCGGCCAGATCAATCTGTTCGGTGGCAGCGACTACGCCATGCGCGTATGGCTTCGGCCGGACCGCGTCGCCAAGCTCGGCATCACTATTCCGGACATCGTCAACGCGATCAACCAGCAGAACCAGTTGAGCCCCGCCGGACAGATTGGCGGACCGCCGGCGGAACCGGGCACCGAGTACACCTACACGGTCCGGACGCAGGGGCGGCTGCTCGACGAGGCGGAGTTCGGCGACATCATCGTCCGCTCGAACCCGGACGGATCCCAGGTGCTGCTGAAGGACATCGCGCGGCTCGAGCTCGGCACGCAGCTGTATAACGCGCTGGGACGCCACAACAGCAAGCCCTCCGCGGTCATCGCCGTCTTTCAAATCCCGGGCACCAACGCGCTCAACGTGGCCAACGAGATCAAGAGGACGATGGAGGAGCTGAAGACACGCTTCCCGCCCGACCTCGAATACGCCATCTCGCTGGACACCACGCTACCGATCACCGCAGGCATCGAAGAGATCCTCCACACGCTCGTCGAAGCCGTTGTTCTGGTGATCATCGTCGTGTTCATCTTCCTGCAGAACTGGCGCGCGACGCTCATCCCGCTGCTGACGGTGCCGGTCTCCCTCGTCGGCGCATTCATGTTCTTCCCGCTGCTCGGGTTCTCGATCAACGTGCTATCGCTGCTCGGCCTGGTGCTCGCCATCGGCATCGTCGTGGACGATGCGATCGTCGTCGTCGAGGCGGTCATGCATCACATCGAGCACGGGCTGTCGCCGAAAGAGGCGACGCTGAAGGCGATGGAAGAGGTCTCGGGGCCGGTCATCGCGATCGCGCTCATCCTGGCCGCCGTGTTCGTGCCGGTCGGATTCATGGGCGGGATCACCGGCCGGCTCTATCAGCAGTTCGCGATCACGATTGCCATCTCAGTGCTGCTCTCCGCCGTCAATGCGTTGACGCTGTCGCCGGCGCTGAGCGCCATGCTCCTGAAGCCGCAGACGGGCAAGCGGTCGCTGCTGACGCCCTTCTACAACGGGTTCAACAAGGTATTCGGCAAAGCGACCGACGGCTACATCAGCTTCACGACGATTCTCGCGCGGAAGTTCGTGGTCGGTCTCGTGCTGATCGTCGCCCTGACCGTTGTCACCGTCGGGTTCGTCCAGCGGATCCCGGCCGGGTTCGTGCCCGAGGAAGACCAGGGCTACATCCTGGTGAACGCGCTGCTGCCGGACGCCGCGTCGCTCGAGCGCACGGACGTCGTGATGCAGAAGGCTGAGGCGATCCTCGCGGCCAATCACGCGGTGGAGGGCTACAACGCGATCACCGGCTTCAGCCTCCTGACCGGCGCGTACTCGTCGAACATCGGGTTCTTCTTCGTGGCGCTGAAGCCGTGGGAGGAGCGGCACAGCGCGGAAGAGCAAGCCAACGGCGTCGTTGCCGCCCTCAATCGTGAGTTCGCCAGGCAGATCCCCGAGGGCGTTGTCGTCGCCTTCGGTCCGCCTGCCATCCCGGGCCTGGGGACCGGCGCGGGCTTTACGATGGAGCTCCAGGATCGTGTCGGGAAGTCGCCCGATTTTCTGGCCGAACAGGCGCAGCGATTCATGCAGGCGGCCAGCCAGCGCCCCGAGATTGGTCGAATAAGCACGCTCTACCGCGCGACGGTTCCGCAGATCTACGCGAACATCGACCGTTCGAAAGTGCTGAAGGTTGGCGCACCGCTGCAGGACGTGAACACGACGCTCGGCGCGCTCCTCGGCAGCGCGTATGTCAACGACTTCAATCGGTTCGGACGCGTGTACAAGGTGTATGTCCAGGCGGAACCGGAGTTCCGGCGCGATCCCAAGCAGCTCGGTCTCTTTTTCGTGCGGGGACAGGGCGGAAAAATGGTGCCGCTCGACACGCTCGTGACGGCCACGCCGTCGAGCGGCCCCGAGTTCACCAACCGCTTCAATTTGTATCGCACCGCCGAGCTCACCGGTGTCCCTGGCCCCGGGTATAGCTCTGCGCAGGCGCTCGCGGCGCTCGAAGATGTTGCGGGCGAGACGTTGCCGCCCGAGATCGGCTTCACCTGGGCCGACATGTCATTCCAGGAAAAGCGGGCGCCCAATCCGATGGTCGTTTTCGCCCTGGCGATCTTTCTCGTCTTTCTCGTGCTCGCCGCCCAGTACGAAAGCTGGAGCCTCCCGTTCAGCGTGCTGCTGGGGACGCCGTTCGCCGCCTTCGGCGCCTATTTCGGGCTCTGGGTGGCGCGCCAGTTCTCGACGAGCTACGTCAACAACGTGTTCGCGCAGATCGGCCTCATCACGCTCATCGGCCTGGCCGCCAAGAACGCCATCCTGATCGTCGAGTTCGCCAAGATGCTGAATGAGCAGGGCAAGGATCCGTTCACGGCGGCAATCGAAGCTGCGCGCCTTCGCTTCCGGCCGATTCTGATGACGGCGTTCGCCTTCATCCTCGGTGTCGTCCCGCTCGTCATCGCGAGCGGCGCGGGCGCCGAGGGACGGAAGGTGATGGGCATGGCGGTCTTCTCCGGAATGTTCCTGGCTACGCTCCTCGCCGTGTTTCTGATTCCCGTTCTCTTCGTGACCGTCGCGAAGATGGCCGGGTCCGCTCACGCCGCCGCGCCAGCCGCGGCACCCGGCGTGACGCACGGGGCGAAGGCGTGAGCCGGGAGATGCCATCGCACCCGCGCGCCGCGATTTATCTTGCCCTCGCCGGAGCGCTCGTCTCCGGCTGCGCGACGGGGCCCGACTACCAGCGGCCCGAGATGTCGCCGCCCGCTGCGTACAGGGATGCCGCGGGATTACCGGTGGCGCTGTCGGTGGCGGATGTGCCGTGGTGGCAGGTGTTCGGTGACGAGGCGCTGCAGGCGCTCATTCGCGACGCGGTCGCGTACAACCACGATCTGCGCATCGCGACCGGGCGGGTGCAAGAGGCGCGGGCGCTGGCAGGCGTCGCAAAGTCGTTCCTCTATCCCGAAGTCAACCTGACCGCCGGCTACACAGGAAATCAGGTTTCGCGGAACGCCGAGGTTGCGGGTGTCGAACGCGACACCGATCGAACCTTCAGCTCTGCTTCGGTCACCGCCTCGATGGCCTGGGAGCTGGATCTCTTCGGGCGTCTCCGCCGGAACAGCGAAGCGGCCTTCGCCCGCTACATGGCCACCGAAGAAGGCCGCCGGGCCGTCCTCATCACGCTCGTGAGCGACGTCGCGACGTCGTACTTCCTGCTCCGGGAATTCGATCTACAGCTCGAGATCGCCAAACGGACGCTCGCGCTCAACGACAAGACGGTGACGTTCTATACCGATCGACTGAGCGGCGGCGTGTCGAACCGCCTCGAGCTCGACCAGGCCGTGGCCAACCGAAGTCTGACGGGGGCGACCATCCCCGATATCGAGCGGCAGATCTCGATTCTCGAGAACGCGATCAGCGTGCTGGCAGGACGCCCGCCCGGAGCGATCGCGCGGGGCCGCACGCTCGATGAGCAGACGTTTCCGCCGATCGTCCCGGTCGGCGTGCCGGCGGCCCTCCTCGAACGCCGCCCGGACGTCGTCGGCGCCGAACGGCTCCTCGTGGCGGCCAACGCGGATATCGGCGCCGCGAAAGCCCTCTTCTACCCGACCATCACGCTCACGGGATCGGGCGGCTTCGTGAGCAGTGATCTCTCGGACCTCCTGAAGGGCAACTCCGTCATCTGGTCGCTCGGCGCCGGGCTGTTTCAGCCGCTCTTCAATGCGGGCCGGATCCGCAGGAACTACGAGGCCGCGCTCGCCCGATTCGATCAGGCGCTCGCCCAGTACCAGCAGGCGGCAATCAACGCCTATCGCGAGGTCGCCGACGCGCTGATCTCGATTCAAAAGCTGGCCCAGGTGCGGGTCGAGCAGGAGGCGGGGGTCGTGGCTCTCCGCGACGCGTCGGAGCTGTCTCGCGAACGTTACGACAGCGGGCTCGCCAACTACCTCGAGATTCTGATTGCTGACCAGCAGCTTTTCCAGCTGGAGTTGCAGCTCGCTCAGACGCGCGGCGATCAGCTCCGCGCGTTCGCCCAGCTCTACCGGGCGCTCGGCGGCGGCTGGCAGCAGCAGCCGACTGGCCCAGCTCCGCCTCAGCCTCCGCCCATCGAACCGCCACCATCAGCGCCGCCCGGGCGATAAGCATGGATCTCGTCACAGGGTTGCTCGAGCAGCAACCGTTGATGGCGCTCTTCCTCACGATAGCCATCGGCTATCTGGTGGGAGAGATCAACATCAAGGGACTGTCGCTCGGAGTGGGCGCGGTCCTGTTCGTCGCGCTCGCGATGGGATGGTTCGCTCCGAAATCGGCTCCGGCGCCGATGGTCGGAACACTGGGTCTCGCGTTCTTTCTCTATGCGGTCGGCATTCAGTACGGGGCCCAGTTCTTCCTCGGCCTGACGAGCCCACAGGGATTGAGGGCGAATTTCGTGGGCGCCGTCGGCGTGCTTCTGTCGGGAGTGGTCTCCCTGCTCTTTGTCCAGACGATTGGGCTCAGCGTCGGATACGCACTCGGACTCTTCGCAGGCTCCGGCACCAACACCCCGGCGCTCCAGGCGGCGATCGCGACGCTTGGAAACGACGAGGCGGCGGTAGGTTACTCGGTTTCCTACCCCTTCGGCGTGGCCGGCCCAATCCTGGCGCTCTATCTGACGTTCATGTTCGGCAAGCCCAGGATTGAGGTCGCGGCAGGCTCGGGCCTCGAGCTCCTCGAGATCGGTCTCAAGCAGCCCAGGTTCTTCGGCAAGACGGTAAGCGAATTGATGACTGCGCTTCCCGCGCAGGTGCAGATCGTGGCGCTGCGCCGCGACCGGCAGAACCAGCCGGCTTCCCTGAGCGCTGTGGTCGCCGAAGGCGACGTCCTGCTCGCCGTTGGACCGACGAGAGCAGTGCTCATCGAGGCGCAGGCGATGCTGGGAGAAGCGACGCCGGGTCCGCTCGTGATGGATCGCAGCGACCTCGACTATCTGCGTGTGTTCGCGTCGCGACCGTCTGTCGTGGGCCGGATGCTCGGCGACCTGGAACTGCCGGGCGAAAAGGCGGCAGCCGTGGTTCACGTTCGCCGCGGTGACGCCGAGCTCCAGGCGCGGCCCGATCTCGTCCTTGAATTCGGCGACCGTGTCGGCATCCTCGCGAATCGCGCAGATTTCGCAGTCATGCGGAAGTTTTTCGGCGACTCGATCAAGGGGACCGCCGAGTTCAGCTACATCTCGATCGGCCTCGGCATGGCGCTGGGGTTTCTCATCGGCGCCATCAAGATTCCGCTCCCCGGGATCGGAGCGGTCTCGCTGGGACTCTCGGGCGTGCTCATCGCGGCGCTCGTTCTGGGGAAACAGCGGCGCACCGCCGGCCTGAACTGGACGATCCCGCTCTCGGCCAATCTCGTTTTGCGCAATCTCGGGCTGACGCTGTTTCTGGCCCAGGTCGGAATGTCGTCGGGATCGAAGTTCGTCGCCACGATTTCGGAAACCGGCTTTCTGATGCTGGGCCTGGGCGTCGTCGTTCTGGTGGCGCTCGTCCTGCCGATTCTGGCGCTGGGGCTCCTCGTCTTCCGGATGCCCTACGACGAAGTGGCTGGGATCATCTCCGGCGCCTGCAGCAATCCGGCGATCCTGGCCTACGCGAACAGGCTCGCACCCACGGATCGGCCCGACCTCAGTTACGCGACGATCTTCCCCGGGAT
>DATAFJ010000205.1:0-17516 GCA_036257535.1 Vicinamibacterales bacterium
GTGGGAATCGTCACGCCGAGCGCCGGGCGATCGACGCCCGGCAGCATGCCGAACGCTGCATGCGCGGCCAGCACCGTCGCGCCGGTGTGCCCCGCGCTGAAGAGCGCCGCCGCGTCGTGGCGCGCAACGGCATCGGCCGCCACACGGATGGAGGCGCCCGGCTTCCGACGCAGCGCCGCCGCCGGCGATTCGTCCATCCTGACGGCGTCCGGTGCATGCCTGACCTCGACGTCCAGCATGCGGAGGGCCGGATGCCGCTGCAACTCGGCGGTGACCGCGGAGCGGTCGCCTGCCAGGATCAGTCCAGCGCCCAGCCGCCGGGCGGCCACGAGCGCGCCGTCCACGACGGCCCGCGGCGCCTCGTCGCCACCCATCGCGTCGACGGCGATTCGGACGGGGGCTTCGGGCTCAGGGCTCCGGGCTTGGCGCAGGCCCAAGCCCTAGACCTCGTCGACTTCCTTGACCTGGCGGCCCTTGTAATACCCGCAGTTCGGACAGACCTGGTGCGGCGGCTTGGCCTCGTGACACTGCGGGCACTCGCCGAGCGGCACCGGCTTCAGCGCATCGTGCGTGCGCCGCTTCGCAGTCCGCGTTTTGGAATGACGTCGTTTGGGATTCGGCATTTGATGATCCGTAAGCAGCCCTAAAGGGCTGCGCTACTCCTTCTTTAGGGCTTTCAACGCTTCGAACCGCGGGTCCTGCCACTCCGGGCGGCAATCGCACGTGCCCTGGTTCAGATTCGTTCCGCACTGCGGGCACAGGCCCTTGCAGGCCTCTGCACAGAGGGGCTTCATCGGCAGCGCCAGGTAGAACTGCTCGCGCACCAGTTCGCTAAGATCGATCGTCTCGTCCCGGTAAAAGGCCGTCGTCAGGTCGTCTTCCTCGACTTCCTGCCCCTCGTCGCTCTCCCCGTGGGCCCCTTTCCCCCGGAGTTTCTCTCCGGGGGCCCCTTCCGCCCGGAGCCCGGTGTTCTCCGAGTGCGGCACGTAGCGGAGATCGAACGACGCCTCGACCGGCACCCGGAACGGCTCTACGCACCGGCTGCAGGTCAGCTCCAGTGTCGCGGCCGCACGGCCGACGATGCGGTAGATCTGCTTGTCCTTGTGGATGTCCGCCTCGAACGTCACCGGACTCGACACGACGAAGTCGTCCGTAGAGTCAAACGACGTGGCCGGCCACGTTCGCTCGACCCGTTCGCGTGCGCCGCGCAGCCTGCTGAGATCGAGAAGCATCGACAAACTCCCCATTATAGCGGTCAAGGCGCCCGCAAATCCACCCACGGCTTGGGGATAAAGAGACGCTCGAAGAGCGCTATCGCGTAGCGGTCGGTCATGCCGGCGAGAAAGTCCCGCGCCGCGGCATCGAGCCCCTCGCCAGCCACGGTGCGCAGGTCGAGGAACTCCTCAGGGCGCTCGCGGACCTTCTCCCAGAGGCCGCCCAGGATGCCCCGCGCCTTGCTGAACTCGGCGGTGGCGATGCTGTTCTCGTACACAGTGTCGAAGAGAAAACTTCGAAGCGCGAGCGTCGCATCGAGGATTTCGTCGCTCATGCGGACTTCGGCGAGGTTGCCCTCGAGCGTCTGCATGACGACATCGGTGACCATCTGTCCGATTCTCGCGGAAGCGGTCGACCCGAGTATCTTGACCGGCGCCGCGGGCAGCGCGTCGGCCGTCAGGATCCCTGCGCGAATCGAGTCGTCTATGTCGTGGTTTACGTACGCGATGATGTCGGCGACGCGCGCGACCTGCCCCTCGATCGTCGAGGCGCGATGCTCCTTATCGGCGCCGACCGGCGCGCCGCTCTTTCCCTTCGAGTGCCGCGCGATCCCGTCGCGCACTTCCCAGGTCAGATTCAAGCCGCGTCCTTCGTTCTCGAGGACGTCGACGATGCGAAGGCTCTGCTCGTAGTGGTTGAAGCCGGCCGGGATGAGGTCGCGCAGGATGCGCTCGCCCGCATGGCCGAACGGCGTGTGGCCGAGGTCGTGGCCGAGCGCGATTGCCTCCGTCAGCTCTTCGTGCAGCCGCAGCACTTTCGCGATGCTCCGCGCGATCTGCGACACCTCGAGGGTGTGCGTGAGCCTGGTTCGGTAGTGATCGCCGGTCGGCGCAAAGAAGACCTGCGTCTTGTGCTTGAGGCGCCGGAACGCCTTCGAGTGAATCACGCGGTCGCGATCGCGTTGAAACGCCGGCCGGATGCCGTCCGGCTCCTCGGGCTTCAGGCGTCCGCGAGTCGCGGCACTCTTCGCGGCCTGCGGCGCGAGGAGATCGCTTTCGCGCTGTTCGAGCTGCTCTCGAATGGTCATTGCTGCAGGATTGCGGACAGGAAGCTCGTGCCGTTAGGGACCGGCGGGACGTCGAACAGTTCGGCGAGCGTCTGCCCGAGGTCCGCGAACGTCGGGCGCGTGCCGAGATTGACGCTACCCCGCACTGCCGCTCCCGTCACGAGCAAAGGCACGTATTCACGCGAATGGTCCGTGCTGGCCGTCGTCGGGTCGTTGCCATGATCGGCGGTAACGATCAGAAGGTCTCGCGACCCGAGTCGCGGAAGCAGCTCCGACAGACGTGCGTCGAACCGCTCGAGATTGGCTGCGTAACCGCTTGGATCGTTGCGATGTCCGTAGACGGTGTCGAAGTCCACGAGGTTCGCGAAGATGAGCCCCCGCGACGCCTCCTGCATCGCGCGCTCGACCGCATCCATCCCGTCGTCATCGCTGGCCGTGTGAACGGCGCGTGAGATACCGCGGCCGGCGAAAAGATCCTCGACCTTCCCGATCGCGACGACGGGGATCGACGCGAGGTCCAGCCGGTCGAGGAGCGTATCGTCGGTCGGCGGCAGCGCAAAGTCCTTGCGGTTCGCCGTTCGCGAAAAGCTGCCCGGGGTCCCGACGAACGGGCGTGCGATCACACGGCCGATGCCGCGGCCGACGGCTGCGAGGTCGTACGCGATCCCGCAGATGCGATAGAGCTCGGGTACTGGAATCACGCTCTCGTGCGCCGCGATCTGAAACACGCTGTCTGCCGACGTGTACAGAATCGGTGAGCCGGTCCGGATGTGCTCGGGTCCCAGTTCCTCGATGATCGCCGTGCCGGACGCCGCCTTGTTGCCGAGCGTGGGCCTGCCGATCCGCTTCTCGAACTCAGCGACGAGATCCGCCGGAAAACCATTCTGGAACACGGGAAACGGCCGATCGAGAACGACGCCCATCAGCTCCCAGTGCCCGGTCACGGAGTCTTTTCCGGCCGACGCTTCCGCCATCCGGCCGTACGCTCCGGCGGGATTGGCGATCGGCTCGACGTTGCGGAGGGGAACGAGGCACGGCAAGCCGAGACTGCGCAGCGCCGGCACGTGCAGCGTCACCTGCCGGGCGATGTTCCCGAGCGTGTTGCTCCCTTCGTCGTTATAGTCGCCGGCGTCGGGCAGCGCGCCGACGCCGACGCTGTCGAGAACGATGACGATGGCGCGATCAGGACGTTGAGGCAAGCGCGTCGAAAACGAAGGCGAGCGCGGCGGGATCGTCCCCCGGGAGCTGAATCCAGCGTAGATTAGGCTCTTTCCTGAACCAGATCAACTGCCGACGCGCGTAGAGTTTGTTCTCTCGCACGATGAGCGCGCGCGTGTCCGCCTCGCCGCGCGCTCCATGGAGGTACGCCATGACCTGACGATACACGAGTCCTGTAAACGGCCGCGCGTCTTCCGGAATGCCGCTCGCCAGCAGCCGCCGGACCTCGTCCACGATTCCCCGCGCGAACTGCGCATCTACGCGCCGTGCAATTCGATCGGCTATGAGATCGGACGGCGGATTGAGGACAAACCCGGCGACGTCGTAGTCGTGCAACGGCGACTCGGTCGCGGCAAAGTGTTCGGTGAGAGGACGGCCCGTCAGGAAGTACACCTCGAGCGCGCGGATCACGCGTTTTTCGTCGCGCCGTTGAATGCGCGTGGCCGACGCCGGATCGACACGCGCCAGAAGACGATGCAACCGTTCCGGTCCGCGGCGGCGCGCGATGCATGCCAGACGCGTCCGCACGCCGACGTCGCGCCCCGGTCCCGGAAACAACCCGCGAGTCAGGGCTCGATAGTAGAAGCCGGTTCCACCGACGAGAATCGGGAGTCGGCCCCTCGCCGTGATGTCACGGATGACGGCCGACGCCTCCCGCGCGTAGCGGGCCGCCGAATATTCCTCGGTCGGATCAGCAACGTCCACGAGATGATGCGGGATCCCCCGCTGTTCCGCGCCTGCGACTTTATCAGTGCCGATATCGAAGCCGCGGTAGACGGCGGTCGAGTCGCAGCTGACGATCTCGCCCCCGAGACGTTCGCTCAGCGCGATGCCGAGGGCGCTCTTGCCGCTCGCCGTAGGGCCGAGAATCGCCGCGAGCTGAGGTTTCACCGGATGAAGACCTGGTACATCGTGTAGATCACGACGACGAGAAGCAGGACCACGAGACCGGTTCGCTGCGACTCGATCATCCTGGGCCTGGCTTGTCTCGCCGAAGCTCCATCGGAGCGACGGCGGACGACTATTGCGGGACCTCGTTGTAGTAGAAGGTGACCGTGAAGAATGCCTTGTCGTCCGGGTATTCCGGCGGCAACGGCTGCGTGGGGTTCGATGAGAGCAGCGCGTTGAACGCGGCGTTCGTGAACGCCTCGATCCCGGACGGCTTGAGAACCGTCAGATCCGTGATCCGTCCGTCCTTGTGGACGTTGAAGGTGATGATGACGTGGCCGCGCATCGACATCGCCGCGTAAGGGATGAACCAGTTGCGCCTGACCTGCGCGACGAACCGGCGGACCCAGGGCCCGAACTCGACCCCCTTCGTGTCGAACTGAATCTGCGGACCAAACTCTCCGCCGCCGCCGCTCGGATTGCCGAACGTCTGCGTCCCCTGGGTATAGCGCTGAAGGTTGGCGAGCGCCTCGGCAATCGGCCCCGACAGGCCTCGCCGGCGTCCCGCGTTCCCTTCCCGTTCGGCCGCCGCCGGCCCTTCGGTGGCTGGCGACCGCGGCACCGTGTTCCCTCCGTTCGTGCCGCTCGCCGATTCACTGGGCGACCCCGCAGGCGGCACGGCCTCCGGCCGTGGCGCCGGAAGGCGCGCAACGTCGGCAATCTCGCGCTCCGGCGTGTTCCCGCGAGCGAACGGCTCCAGGTTCGTCGGCTCCTTCGCACGTTCGGGGGCGCGCGCCACGCGGTCCTGATCAGAGAGATCGGCGCGGGGTGGAGGCGGTTTGGGCGCCGGCGTGTCGATGCGTGGCGTCACGAAGACGAATCGGGCGTTCTGCCGCTGTCGTTCGAGCTCCGCCAGCCGGATGGCTTCGGCCTCCGCAGCTTTGCGCTCCGCCGCTGCCTTGACGAACGGGAGCTGCGGTACGAGGACGATTGCCAGCGTGAAGGCCAGATGGACGATGATCGAGAGCAGCACGCCCTCGCGGCGCGAGATCGGGCTGACGAACGATGGCTCTTCCGGCCGATAGTCCTCGAAGTCGAAGTACATCAGGAACTTACGATTATAACCCGCGGGGCTTGGGGCTGGGGGCTTTTGGGCCTCAAGCGTAGAGCTCACCGCTCAGACTCAAAGCACAAAGCTCAGAGCTCAAAGCTCAGGCTCACACCTCATCACTCGCGCGCTCTCTCAGCCATGAACAGGTAGACGATCCCCATCGTCAAAGGGACGGCTCTGGCGTGGACGAACCCCGAGGATTCGAGGAGCGCGCAGAACGACTCGGGCGACCGGAACGCTTCGACGGAGGCCGGGAGGTACGAGTACGCGTCGGCATGACGCGATACGGTTCGGCCGATGAGCGGAAGCAGAAAGCGGAAGTAAAGCCCGTACAAGGTCCGAATACCAGGAATCCGCGGGAATCCGAACTCCAGGATCGCGAGCCGGCCGCCGGGGCGAAGAACACGCGCGAGTTCTGCGCAGGCACGCTCCGGCCGCTCGACGTTCCGGATGCCGAAACCGATCGAGGCGGCGTCGACCGACCCGTCGCGAAGCGGGAGCATCGCCGCATCCCCTCGCGTGAGGCTGATGGCCGCGTCGAGTCGCCTGTCGTGCACCTTGCCGCGCGCGCGCCTGAGCATCTCCCAGGCGAAGTCCACGCCGATGATACGCATCGGGGGCGGCCGCCTGATCGCCGCTTCGATCGCGAGATCGGCGGTTCCGGTGCAGAGATCCAGCAGACAGTCGTCCGTGCCGAGTCGAAGCTCGTCGACCGCGCGGGCGCGCCATCGCCGATCCAGGCCGACGCTGAGAAGGTAATTGAGAAGATCGTAGCGGCCGGCGATCGCGTCGAACATCGACGCGATCCTGGGAGCGGACTTGTCGACGGCGGGCTTCACCCCGTCCATGCGGGGTACAGCGAATGCTCGAACCCAAGCGCCGAGAGGATCTTCCCCGCCATGAAGTCGGCGAGATCGTCGAGTGACCGCGGACCCTGATAGAACGCTGGCATCGCGGGGAGCATGATGGCGCCCGCTTCTGCGCAGAGGACCATGTTTTTGAGCTGCGGGAGGCTCATCGGCGTCTCGCGCGGGACGATGACGAGCGGACGCCGCTCCTTGAGCATGACGTCGGCGGCGCGCTCGATGAGGTTGCGCGAGAGCCCGTGCGCGACGCCGGCGAGCGTCTTCATCGAACAGGGCACGATGACCATGCCGCGCGCGTCGTGGCTGCCGCTCGCCAGCGTGGCTCCGAGGTCGCGATTGCTGTGAACCACGAACGAGCCCGCCTTGACCCCCGCGCCGTACTTCGTTGCGAGGTACTCGCCGAAACGCTCAATGGCCGCCCCGTCGCCGAGCTCCTCGCGAAGCAGACGCCGGCCGAAATCCGACGCGACGATTTCCAGGCGGCAGCCCTGCTCGAGGAGCGCCGCGATCGTGCGCGCCGCGTAAACCGCGCCGCTTGCGCCCGTGATGGCTATCGCGATCGTTCGCACGCGCTCCATATTCTTCAGCCGGATCTATACACCGCGAGCGCCGTCGTTAGAAAGTACAAGATGCCCACGTACCCGTTCAGATCGAATGCGCGCTTCACCTGCGACAGATCGTTCTCCCTGACGAGCGATTGTTCGTATGCCAGGAGAATGGCGACGGCGCCGACACCCGCCGCGTAGATAGGCCCGAGCGGCACGACGAAGCCGAGCGCCGCAAGCGCCGCCACCGCCGCCACATGCATCGCGCGCGAAATCCGGAGCGACCCCGCAACACCGTACCTGACCGGGATCGATTGCAGGCCGTGCACGCGGTCGAAGGCGAGGTCCTGGCAGGCGTACAGCACGTCGAAGCCGGCGACCCACATGCCAATCGCAATGCCGAGAAGCCACGGCTCCCAGCCGCCGCGGCCGCCGGCCGCCAGCCAGCCGCCCACCGGCGCAACCGCCATCGCGAGACCGAGAAACAGCTGCGTGTAGGTCGTGTAGCGCTTCGCGAGCGAGTACCAGAACACGATGGCGAGGGCGACGGGCGACAAGGCGAAACACAGCGGCCCGAGCTTCCAGGCAGCCAGCACGAACACCGCGCATGAGACCACTACGAATACCGTGGCTTCAGGCGTTTGCATTACACCGCGCGGCAGCTCGCGCGACGCCGTCCGGGGGTTGAGCGCGTCGAACCGCGCGTCCACGAGGCGATTGAATCCCATGGCGGCGCTCCGCGCGGCGACCATCGCAACGACTATCCACCCCACGCGTGCCCAACCGGGCGGCGTCTGTCGCGAAGCGAGGAGGGCTCCCGTCAACGCAAACGGCAGCGCAAACACACTGTGGCTGAATCTGACGAACGAGCCGTAGGTTCGAAGCTTGCGCAGGACGCCCATGCAGTTTGCTAAGACGCAGCGATCCAGCGAACAGCGGCCGGCCGGACCCCGCCAACGAGATATTCTTCCACATCGGCGATCCCGCCGGGGAGGTCGACGGCGATGATTTCGGCGCGGGCGCCCGGCGCCAGGACGCCCAGCTCTCCGCCGAAGCCTAGCGCGTCGGCCCCGGCGCGCGTCGCCGAGTCGAGCAGCCGGGCGGCTGGAACGGACGGCGCGAGCCGCCGCATGGCGGCGAGCTCTGAGAACAGATTCAGATCCTCCACGCTCGCCACGCTGTCGGTTCCGACCGCCACTCTCACGCCGCTCGCATAGAAGCGATCGATCGGCGGACGACCGACGCCGATCCACGCATTGCTCCGCGGACAGGTGACGATCGTGGCGCCGCGCTCCGCCGCGCGCGACAGCTCGGCCCCGTCGAGTTGGACCGCGTGAACGAGGAGCGTGCGCTCGTTCAGCGCGCCGAGGCGATCGAGGTATTCAACGGGACCGCAGGCGGGCGCGCGCCACGCGGGATCCCACGTTCCAAACCGTTCGAGGGTCTCGCGCCATGCTCCACCGGCATCCCGGAGAAACGCCATCTCCTCAGGCGACTCGCCGACGTGAACCGACGTCACCCGGCCGCGCGCGCCAACTTCCCGCGCGATCGCCCGGAACAGCGCCGGCGACACCGAGTAGGGCGCGTGCGGCGCCAGCGTCACCCGAACCGACGCTCTTTCGACGTTGGCGGCGCGGCGCATCGCGTCCGCGGCGATGCGCTCCGGTTCGGCCGCGTTGAATCCGATGAGCTCGTAGAAGATCACGGCGGACATTCCGCTCGCCGACAATGCCGAAGCGGTCGCCAGCGTATTCGTGACATCGCCGACGAGCGCCGTCCCCGCCGCCCGCGTCTCGGCAACGCCGGCCGCGATGGCGATCGGATCGTCGGCGACCGCCGCGCGCCTGGCCGCGAGCATTCTCTGCACCCAGCCGATCATTCCGCCCTCGGCGGAGGGAACCCGGCCCCGAAGCCAGGAGAGTTCGAGGTGAGTGTGTGCATTGACGAGGCCGGGCATGATCGCGACACGGCCGAGATCGGCCATGCGGCCAGCAGGGGGCGCCTCACCGGAGCCGCAGCCGGCTATCCGGCCGTTCGCAACTGCGACCCAGCCGTCGCGAACTGGCGGCCGGCAGACGGGAAGAATCCAGCTTGAGCGGTAGACGGTTGCGTCAGGAAAGGGGACTGTCACCTTTTTTCGAATTCCGTAAAAAGGTGACTGTCCCCTTTTCTCTACGCCGTTTCTCGGCCGCGCTGCGTGCCGTGTACCCATTCAATTCGTCAGGCAGCAGGGCGTCGCCATCCTCCTTCGCCACCGCCAGCGCGTGCATGCGCGGCACGTCCCGATCGCGGAAGAAGGGATCGCCGAGGATCTCGTAGTGCATGTTGCGGCGCTTCGGAACGAAACCCGCGTTCTCGATGTTGCGGACGATCTCGACCTCGTCCATGCAATAGGCAGCGCCGGCGGCGCGGACGACGTTCTCCTCGATCATGACGCTGCCCATATCGTTGGCGCCGAAGCCCAGACTGAGCTGGCCGACTTTGCCACCCTGCGTGACCCACGAGGCCTGGAGGTTGTCGAAGTTGTCCAGGACGATCCGCGCGATCGCGAGCGTGCGGAGGTACTCGATACCGGTCGCCTCGACGCCGCCAAGCTCCGTATGCTCCGGCTGGTAGCTCCAGGTGATGAACGCGGTGAAGCCGCCGGTCTCGTCCTGCAGATCGCGAAGCCGCATCAGGTGCTCGATCCGCTCCTCGGGCGTGTCAACACTCCCGTACATCATCGTCGCCGTCGTCCGCAGACCTGCCTGATGCGCGTGGCGCATGACACCGAGCCACTCGTCGGCCGTCGCCTTGCTGTAGCAGTTCAGCAGCCTGCGAACGCGGTCGACGAGGATCTCGGCGCCGCCGCCGGGAAGGCTGTCGAGGCCCGCGGCCATCAATCGATCGATCACGGCGCGGACTGGAAGCTGCGACAGTCTCGAAAGATGAATGACTTCCGGCGGCGAGAGCGCGTGCAGCCGGAAGTCGGGATAGCGCTGCTTGACGGCGCGGAAGAGGTCCTCGTACCACTCGACGGGAAGATCGGGATTGTGTCCTCCCTGCAGGAGGAGCTGCACGCCTCCGACGGCGATCGTCTCGTCGATCTTCTCGAAGATCTCGTCGAAGCTGAGCACGTACCCTTCGCTCGAGCCGATCGGCCGGTAGAACGCGCAGAAATTACAACGGGCGACGCAGAAGTTCGTGTAGTTGACGTTGCGGTCGATGATGTAGGTGACGACGCCCTCGGGATGCTTGCGCGCGCGAATCCGATCGGCCATGCCGGCGAGATCGGCGAGCGGCGCGTGGAGGTACAGGTCGAGCGCCTCGCCTGCCGTCACGCGAGAAATGGGGTCAGACCCCATTTTTTCAGTTCTCGTAAAAATGGGGTCTGACCCCATTTTTCCCCTCCGCGAGCTCGTAGAACCGCTGCAGGCCGGCGAGCTCGGCGTCGCCGAGGCCGTACTTCATATTATTCCGCAGATACGCCCGGCCACGGGCGACGCGCGCGGAATCGCCTTCACCGTACTTCTCGGCAATCGCGTCGCCGGACGCCACGCCGGCATCGCGCGCGGCCTGCAGCGCATGCACGTCGGCACGCGACAGGACGTTCGCCCGGCCAGCCCAGAACGCCCAGACGAATGGCAGACCCGTCAGCTCACGCCAGGCGGCGCCAAGATCCAGCTTCGTCAGACCGTTCGCTTCAGGGCCGGCAAAGAGCGCGGGGTCGCCGATGAGCAGCGCGGCGTCCGCGTCTCGCAGCATCGACGGCAGGTCGGGCGGGCGTGTCACGAACTCCGGGGCGATCTGGAAGTGGCGCTCGCAGAGGACGCGCAACAGCGCTACTGACGTTCGCGAGCTCGAGTCGAGCGAGATCCTGCGGATCTTCTCGACCGGCGATGCGGCGAACACCGCAACCGACGCCACGTCTCCGAACGATGCAATCGACACTCCGGGAACGACGCGGTAGTCGTTGCCGTGCAGATACTCGATTGAAGGAATCATGCCGAGGTCGATCTCGCCCGCATGCAGAAGCGCCGCGCAGCGCGAGGGCGGATCGAACCGCAAGGCGAACCGATCGGCGCGGCCATCAAGGCCCTGTACGAGCGGCCGGGCGTTCAGATAGTCGACCGCGCCCAGTTTGAGGGCGCTCATGTGGCAGACGACTCCACCGCTTCGAGCAGCTCGAACCGGCCGTTTCGCTCCAGGGGGACAAAGGACGCAGCGCGGATGTTGCGCCGGACCTCCTCGAGCGGCGCACGCCGCGGTCCGAGCAGGTTCGCGGACGATGGGTCTGGTGCAACGGCATCGAGATCGTTCGCGCCGAACGTCAGCGCCACCTGCGCGAGCTTCGGTCCGTACAGAGACCAGTCAACCTGGATGTTGTCGACCGTGTCGAGATACAGCCGAGCGAGCGCTACGAGCTTCACGTCGTCATAACCCGTCGTCGGCGCGGCCGGGTCAGGGGTTTGTGCGAGCGGCGCGAACGCGCCAACGGCGCCACGTGGGACGGCCGTGAAGACGTCGCGGACCTTCTCGACGAACGCGATCGGATCGTGCTGTGGATCCCGGACCGTCAGCCGCGCGACGGGCAACCCGGCTTCGCAGACGACGCGAATGGATTCCGCCGGGTTCGCGAGCCGGTCGAGCGCAGCTTCGGCGATTGCGTCCAGCCCCCAGTCCTTCATGCGCTTCGCGAGGATGGCGAGCGCCCCGAGCTCTTCCAGATCGTGCAGGGCGAAGCCGGTCAACGAGGTCCGGCTCGAGCCGGACACCACACCGGCTAGGGCTCGGGCGGTCGCTTCAATCTGATCTGCACTCTCGGGAATGCCGGTGATGCGTACCTCGCCCGCAGCAGGCAGCGTCGCGGGGACTCGACCGCCGAGCGGCACCTCGATTACCCGCACGAACGTCACGCGATCGCGATGCTTCGCCCGCCGCGCGTCGTCTGCGCGAACGCCGACCTCGATCAGGTTCGGATTTGCCAGAAACGCTCGGGCGTCAGCGGCCGTCCGCATTCCACCCTCGAGAAATCCGGGACCACAGCTCGGCCGCCCTGCGGCCGGCCTGCTCGGTAGTCACGACGCGCTTCGGCCACTCGCGCGTGAATCCTTCAGACGGCCACTTGCGCGTGGCGTCTATCCCCATCTTGCCGCCGAACGCCGGAACGTCGGAGGCGTTCTCGAGATCATCCATCGGACCTTTGGTGAACTGGATATCGCGCAGCGGATCGACGTGCGTGCCCGCTATCCAGGCGACCTCCGCCTCGTCCTGGACGTTCACGTCCTTGTCCACGACGACGATGACTTTCGAGAACATCAGCTGCCCGAGACCCCAGAAGGCGTTCATGATCTTGCGAGCGTGCCCGGGATAGCGCTTGTCGATCGACACGAGCACGAGGTTGTGGAAAATGCCAGCCGCAGGAAAGTGCATGTCGACGACCTCCGGGATCGTCTTGCGAATGAGCGGCAGGAAGATGCGCTCGCTCGCCTTGCCGAGGTAGTAATCCTCCATCGGCGGGATCCCGACGATGGTGGTGTGATAGATCGGGCGCTTGCGGTGCGTAATGCACGTCAGGTGGAAGACCGGGAAGTCGTCTTCCAGCGAATAGAAGCCGGTGTGGTCGCCGAACGGCCCTTCGCGGCGACGCTCGCCAGGCTCCACGTAGCCTTCCAGAACGATTTGGGCGTTCGCGGGCACTTCGAGGTCCACGGAAACGCATTTCACGAGCTCGACACGGTCCCTGCGGATGAACCCTGCAAGCATGAGCTCGTCGAGTCCTTCTGGCATCGGCGCCGTCGCCGCGTACGCGAGCACGGGATCGGGTCCGAGCGCAACCGCGACGTCGAGCCGGCGTCCGAGCCGCTCCGCCACGCGATAATGCTGCGCGCCTCCCTTGTGCCGCTGCCAGTGCATTGCGGTCGTCCGCCCATCGAACACCTGCATCCGGTACGCGCCGACGTTCCGGACGCCCGTCTCCGGATCCTTCGTGATGACGAGTGGGAACGTGATGTAGCGGCCGCCGTCCTCCGGCCAGCAACGCAGGATGGGAATCGCGTCGAGCGTCCCATCGCGCCGTACGACTTCCTGGCACGGGCCGTCCTTGACGGTCTTCGGCATGATGTCGGTCAGCCGCGACATCTGCGGCAGCATCTTCATCGCATCGAAGATCCCCGATGGCAGCTTCGGCGTCGTCAGCTCGTCGATGTCCCTGGCGAGATCGTCGAGCTCCATGACGCCGAGCGCCAGGCACATGCGCTTCATCGAGCCGAACAGATTAATCGCCACCGGCAGGTCGAACCCCGCTGGCTGCTCGAAGAGGAGCGCGGGTCCGCCGCCCGCCGACTTGGACGCCCGATCTGTAACCGCGCAGATCTCGAGGTCGGGGCTGACGGCCTCGCGCACGCGCGCGAGCTCGCGCCGCTTGTCGAGGTCCTCTATGAACGCATTCAGATCCGGGTAGGCACTAGGCATTGGGCATTGGGCGCTCAGTATGAGCTGTGAGCTATGAGCTGTGAGCTATGAGCTGTGAGCGCGATCACATCGTCCCCATTGATGCGGCGACCTGCTCGGCAAGGGCGAGCGCGCGGCGGCCGGCGGGGCCGTCGACCAGCGGCTGCCTGCGATCTCTGGCGGCCTGAACGAAGTCAGCGAGCTCGCGAGCCAGCGGCTCTTCGTGCACCACCTCCACCTTACCGCCCTCGATGGCTGGACGCTCACCGTCGCGGCGCACGAGGCGATACGCTTCGATGTCCTGCGCGGCATAGTCGATCGAGATGTAGGTGTCCTGCTGAAAGAACCGGAGCTTCCGCACGCGATCGCGGCTGATCCGGCTCGCGGTCAGGTTCGCGATACAGCCGGATGCGAAGCGAATGCGGGCATTGGCGATATCCACACGCGGCGTCAGCACGGGCACGCCAATCGCATCGATGGAGGCGACCTCCGACCGCACGAGCGCCAGTATCACGTCGAGGTCATGAATCATGAGGTCGAACACGACGTCGATGTCGAGGCTGCGCTCCGGAAAGACACCGAGGCGATGGACCTCGACGAATTTCGGCGACGTGACAAGTGGCAGCGCGGTTGCGACCGCTGGGTTGTACCGCTCCGTGTGACCGACGCCGAGCGTCGTTCCCGACTTCACCGCCGCGGCCACGAGGGCATCCGCCTCCGTGCCCGTGCGGGCCATGGGCTTCTCGATCAGCGTGGCCACGCCGCGCTCGATGAACGGCAGCGCGACCTCGAGATGCGCCTCGGTTGGCACCGCAATGGTGACGGCGTCCACGTCTCCGACGATCGCCTCGGCGCTCGCGTACGCGCGCGCACCGGTCGTGGCGGCCACTTCATCGGCCCGGGCGCGGTTCACGTCCACGACGGCGGCGAGCTCCACACCCGGCATCGTCGACAGGATCCGCGCGTGATGGCGCCCGAGATGCCCCACACCCACCACGGCAAGCCGCAGCGTCCGCGGCGAGCCGCTCACGTGCGCCTCCCGACGACCGCGATCCCGGCATCGTTTGCGGCGGCTAGGAAGGCGTCCCCCTCGAACACCAACGTCTTCCCCGCGTCGATCGACAGCGCCGACGCACCCGCCGCACGCATGGCCTGAATCGTCGCCACGCCGACGACCGGCACGTCGAAGCGCATGTCCTGGTTCGGCTTGGCGACCTTCACGACGCAGACGCCCGGGCCGGCGAGCTGGCCGGCCCGCGCGATCACTTCGTCGGTTCCTTCCATCGCCTCGACGGCCACGACGGCGCGCCGCTTGACGGCAATCGTCTGGCCGATGTCGAGGCCTGCGATCGCATCCGCCATCCGGTACCCGAACTCGAAGTCTCCGCGCTCCTCCTCGGTCGGCTCGCGGGTGGTCAGAACGCCGTCCCCCGCCAGCAGCGGCTTCAGAAACGTCGTCGAGTCGACGAGTGTTATGCCGTGCTCCTTGAGCTCGTCCGCGACGGCGGCAATCAGTGCATCCGTGTTACGGGATCGCAGCCGAGTGATGACCGACAGCAGCGTGAGGTCCGGAACGATGTTCGAGAAGATCTTGGCGTGCTTGACCTGACCGGCCATGACCGCTTCGCTGATGCCCGCCTGATTCAGGATCTTGATGCAGCGTCCGAGCTGCCCGAGGGAAATCCAGTGGAGGTCGGCCGGTCTCGGTCCCTTCTTCGCGGCTGCCTCGAGCTCGGGAAACGCCTCCTCCCGGATCGCCACGACGGTCACGTCGTGACCGAGGCTTCGAGCGCCGTCGAGCGCTACGAACGGAAAGCGGCCGTTCCCCGCGATCAGCCCGACGCGCGGCACGGCGCCTCGTTATTCATCCGCAACCATTTCTTCAACGCGGCGGGCGGGCCTGCGCAGGATGACGCCGCGCGTCGAGCTTCGGATGAACTCGACGAGATATCGCACCTCGTCGCAGGCGAGCGTGCGATCGGTTTCGATCTTCGCCAGCGCCCTGCTCGTGTTCAGCTTCGACACTAGCAGCAGGCGGTACGCCCGCTTGATCTTCGCGATGACGTCCGGCGGGAACCCTCGCCGGACGAGGCCAATCGTGTTCACGCCGAACACGCGCGCCGGGCGGCTCCCAACGGTCTTCGCGTACGGCAGCGCGTCCTTCGTGATGACCGAGGCACCGCCGATGAACGCGTGCTGCGCGATCCGGCAGAACGGGTGCACCGCCGAGTAGGCGCTGATCAGCGCGAAGTCGCCGACGACGACGTGCCCGCCCAGCGTGGCGGCGTTCGCGAAGATCGTCTGGCTGCCGACGTGGCAGTCATGCGCGATGTGGACGTACGCCATGAACAGGTTGCCGTCGCCGATCGAGGTCAGGCCGCCCCCGCCCGCAGTCCCGCGGTGCACCGTGACGAACTCCCGAAACACGTTCCGGCGTCCGATTACCGTGCGGCTCTGTTCCCCTTTGAACTTGAGATCCTGCGGAATGAGCCCGACCGACGCCATCGGAAAGATGTGGCACTCGTCGCCGATCTCCGTCCAGCCGTCGATGACCGACGACGGGCCTACATTGCAGTTCCGTCCGATGCGGACGTGCTCGCCGATGACGGCGTGCGGCCCGACGACCGTGCCTTCGCCGATGCGGGCAGCGGAATGAACGATTGCCGTCGGATGAATGTCGGCCGGCCGCCCCTCGAGACCGAGCAGCAGGTCCATCTCGGCGACCACCTGATCGCCCACGCGCGCGATCGCCTGCGTCCGGGCGAGGCCGGTTCGCCGTCGATCGAGCGTCACCTCGAGCTGCAACCGGTCGCCCGGCACGACCTGGCGGCGGAATTTCGCGTTCTCCACTCCCCGCAGAAACGTGCGGGAGCCGCCCGCATCCTCATGCAGCAGCAGAATCGTCGCGACCTGCGCCAGCGTTTCGATCATGAGCACGCCCGGCATCAGCGGCGTGCCCGGGAAGTGGCCCTGAAAGTATTCCTCGCCGATGGTCACGTTCTTGGCGGCCACGACGCGGTGACCCGGCTCGTAGGTTTCGACCGAGTCGACGAGCAGCGACGGATAGCGGTACGAGAGCCGCTCGAGGACGGCGGGGATGTCGATGGACACGACGGAGGGTAATGCTAACAGGGGGCGGGGCTCGGGGCCTAGGGCTCGGGGACTATCCGATCCCCAAGCCCCAAGCCCCAAGCCCTACGCCCCAAGCCCTACGCCCTACTTCTTCGGCGGCGCTGCGGCCGTGCCCTTCTGCGCGTCGAAGCGCTTGATGACCTCCTGGGAGAGGTCGAGGCCCGGGTGCGGCCAGATGATGCCCGAGTCGCCCAGGCTGAAGATCATGTGCAGGCCTTTTTCCTGGCCGACCTGCTGGATGATCGGAATCAGCCGCCGCTGGAAGTCGGTCTGGAGATCCTGCGTGAGCTCCTGAACTTCGGCCTGCGAATTCTGCTGCGCGAACTGGATCTCGCGCTGCATGCGGTCGATGTCCTTTTCGAGCTGTCCCCGGGCGCTGTCGTTCAGCACGCTGCCGCTCTGCGCCAGTTTCTGCTGGGCCGCCTGGAGCGACTTGTTCTTCTCGGCGAGCTCCTCCTGCTTCTTCTTGGTGAGCTCCTGGATCTTCGCCGTGGCAGCCTTTCCTTCGATCGACGTGCTCGCAATGAGCTGCAAGTTGACGTAGGCAACCTTCGCGCCCTCCGGCCACGGCGCCGGCGGCTGCGGGGGCGGCGTCGGTGTCGCGGGTTGCGTCGGCGCGGGCTGCGTCGGCGCGGGCTGCGTAGGTGCCGGGGTCGCCGGCGCCGGCTGCGCGGGCTTCGGCGCCGGTTGCTGCCCCGCGGGCGGGGTCTGCGCGAACGAAGGTGTGGCCGCGATGCTGACGGCGGCCGCGAGCACGAGAACTCTCATAGTGACAGTTTCCTCTTTCTGATTGGGTTGGCCTTCCGGCCGTTTCGGGAATCGACTGATTTTAGGGCAATTCGGCCTATCTCAGAAGGTCGAGCCCACCGCGAAGCGGAACTGGAACGCCTTCTGCGGCTGGAGCTGATTGTCGAGCACGCCATCGCGCTGCGGGTTATACGCGAAAATCAAGCGGAAGGGCACGTTGAGGACCGGCATGAAGAACCGGATCTCCGCGCCGGTGGACGTCTTGAAGTCGTCCATGGCGAACCTGTTGCCGACGT
>DATAFJ010000215.1:0-2756 GCA_036257535.1 Vicinamibacterales bacterium
AATGACGATGATGGAGGCGTTTCCAGTAGGACTGCTGATTACACTGATCTCCTCGCTGATCCTGAAAAGGAAGACACCGAAAGGTGAGCTTGTGGAAGCCAAAGCGTGACGCGGGGACGCGGACCTGCCGCGACGGTTTCAGAGCCAGTCGTACCTGATCTTGCGTAGCTTGCCCTCTGGGCGCGCCGCTCAGAAAGTAGACCAATCGCCGCTCGGAAAGTAGACCACCTGAGAGCCTGATGGCGGGCTTGTCGGATCGAGGGATCCGGGGTTCGCTGGAGGATGCTCAGGATGGATATCGTGCATGTCGTTCGACACAAAGTGCTGGTGGAGGGGCGGACGCAGCGCGCGGTCGCCCGCGAGTTGGGGTTGGCGCGGGTCACCGTCCGAAAGTACCTCGACCAGGCCGCTTCTGCCCGGAAACCGGAGGCGATGCCTCGGCCCCGGCCGGTCTGGGACGCAGTCGCCGAGCGGGTGCAGGCGCTGCTGGCGGAATCGGTCCGATGGACCGGGAGCAAACAGCGGCTCACGGCCACGAGACTGCACGAGCTGTTGCGGGGCGAAGGACACCGCGTCGGCGTGACCCTGGTCAAAGATGCGGTCGCGGAATGGAAGCGGCAGCGCCGCGAGGTCTTCGTGCCGCTGACGTATCGGCCGGGCGATCTCGCCGAAGTCGACTTCTTCGAGGTGCTGGTCGACATCGACGGGACCCGCCGCAAGGCGTGGCTCTTCCTGATGCGCCTGATGTACTCGGGCCGCGACTTCGCGTGGATCTACGAGCGCCAGGATCAAATCAGCTTTCTCGACGGCCACGTCCGCGCGTTCGCGCACTTCGACGGCGTGCCCGCTCGCGTCGCCTACGATAATCTGCGGGCGGCCGTCGTCCGGATCCTGGTCGGCGGCGCGCGCACGTTGACGCCGCGGTTCGCGGCACTCGCCTCGCACTACCTCCTCGAAGCCTGTTTCTGTCGGCCCGGCGAAGGCCACGACAAGGGCGGCGTCGAGGCCCGTGGTAAAGCCGTACGGCAGCAGGCACTCGTGCCGATTCCGGCCGGCCCGACACTCGCGGTCATTAACGAGGCGCTGCTCGCGCAGATGGACGCGCGGCTCGACACGCAGCGCGATGCGACCGGCCAGACGATCGGCGCGCGGTTCACCGAGGAGCAGCGCCTGTTTCGGGCCGCGCCGGTGCCCTTCGCGGCCGAGGCGACGACGTTCGCGACGGTGTCGCCGCGCGCGCTGGTGCGGCTCGAAGGCGCGGTCTACTCGGTGCCGAGTCGGTGGGCCGGGCTGGATCTCGTCGTGCGCATCGGCGCCACGACCGTGACCATTGTCGGACGTGACAGCTCGCGAATCCTGCATCCGCGGAAGCGATTCGGGCAGCGATCGATTGACTACCGGCATTACTTGGCGGAGCTCGCGCGGAAGCCGCAGGCCGTGCGCCAGGTGCTGCCGGATCTGCTGCGAGACCTCGGCGACCCGTTTCCGGCGGTCTGGGATCAGCTGCATGGAGCGCACGGTCCCCGGGAGGCCGCGCGGCACTTCGCCAAGGTGCTCGGGCAGGTCGATACGTACGGCGCGGCCGTCGTCGTGGCCGCGCTGACGCGGGCGCTCGCGGCCGGGACGCCGCTGCTGCTGGCCGTCACGCCGGCCCGATCGACACCTGCCTGTATCGCGCTCGACGCGGTGCCGGCCCCGTTGCGCGACATCGCCGTGACCAGCGGCCGAGCCGCCGACTACGATGGCTGGCTGCTGGGCGGTGCCGCATGAGCGTCACCACCCTCGCCCGCGATCTCGTGGTCGCGCAGACGCGCGCGTTGAAATTACCGGGCGTCGCGCGCACCTTTGAAGCCCTCGCGCGTCAAGCGCGCGATGCGCATTGGCCGCATGAGGATTATCTCCATGAGGTCCTCACCGCCGAGCAGGCGTCGCGCCACGAGTCCGTCATGCGCCAGCGGCTGCGCGAGGCGCGCTTTCCCGAGATCAAGACCCTCGACACGTTTGATTTCCCCGCCGCCGACGGCGTCAGCGCGACCCAGATCCATGCCCTGGCCCGCGGCGAGTGGGTCACTGCGCCCGAGAATCTCATCTTCGCCGGTCCGATCGGGACCGGGAAGACGCATCTGGCCATTGCCCTGGGTGTCGAAGCCACGAAGCAGAAACGACGCGTGCTCTTCACCCGTGCGGCCGATCTGGTGCGCCAGCTCATGGAAGCGCGGGATGCGCGCGAGCTCACGCGTCTCCAGCAACGACTCCTCCGCGTCGACGTCCTCATCGTTGACGAAGTGGGATTCGTCCCGTTCGAACGGGCCGGCGGCGAGTTGCTCTTTAATCTGATCACGGATCGCTACGAACGTAGGGCCACGGTCGTGACCACGAATCTCGCATTCGCCGAATGGGTCACTGTGTTTGCGGGTGACGAGAAGCTCACGACCGCGCTGCTCGATCGCCTGGCGCATCACGCCACCGTGATCACTACGAAGGGGAAGAGCTATCGGATGCGCAAGCGCCGGTCCTCGAGCTCCTGAAGGTCCGAAATCGTCATCGCGGGCCGATCGAACTCACAAACGACCGCGCAGGAGGCAGTAGGAACGACGATCGTCAGGGAGGCCAGGGTCTAGCATCCCCTCCCTCAGCGACCGTGGACATGATGCAACACACAATCGACGCGACTATGGAAATGACGCGCCTATGGAAATCACAAAACGATTTCCACAGCCGCTTGGAAATCTCGCACAGAACGCGAGATTCCCACA
>DATAFJ010000223.1:0-21281 GCA_036257535.1 Vicinamibacterales bacterium
CTGGCTCGTCGGCGGCTCCGTCACTGTGTGGTCGTCTTTCTGCCGCCGCCGCCGAGCGTGTATTTCACGATCCAGTCGCGCTGCCGTTTGAGGCGATCGAGCTGATGATAGTACTCGTTGAGGCCATGCCCTTCCCGCGGATAGAAGACGAGCTCGGTGGTCTTCCCGCGGTCCTTCAGCGCGCGGTAGAACTCCATCGGCTGGCCGATCGGCACGCGCACGTCGTTGGATCCGTGCAGGATGAGCGTCGGCGTCGTGACGTTGTCGGCGTACGTGATTCCTGAGCGCGCCGTGAAGAGCGCCTGCGTCTGCTTCGACGGCGGTCCGCCGAAGTACGCCCAGGTCGTGTTGGGAATGTCGTTGGTGCCGTGCATGCTGACCATGTTCGTCAGGCCGGCACCGACCATCGCCGCCTTGAACCGCGTCGTTTGCGACACGATCCAGCAGGTCATGTAGCCACCGTAGCTCCAGCCCAGGACGGCGAGGCGATCGGGATCGGCAACGCCGCGCGCGATGACCGCGTCCACGCCTGCCATGATGTCGCGGTAGTCGCCGCCGCCCCAGTCGTTCAGGTTCGCGCGCATGAACTTCTCGCCGTAGTTCGTGCTGCCGCGGGGATTTGGATAGAGCACCGCCCAGCCTTCGGCCGCCCACGCCTGACCGCCATCACCCGTGGTCACACGGTACGTGTTCATGTGCGCGCCGGCCGGACCTCCGTGGACGACCGTCAGCAGTGGATATCGCGTGCCCTTTTGATACCCCACCGGTTTCAACAGCACGCCTTCGATCTCGAACCCGTCAACCTTCCAGGTGAGGACTTCGCTCTCGCCGAGCTCGAACGCCGCCGCCTGCGGGTTGGTCGTCGTCAGGCGCCGCGGCGCGGTGAAGGCCGAATCGGCGACGAAGATCTCGAGCGGCTCGTTCGGCGAGTCCTTCGTAAACGCGACGCGTGAGCCATCGCGCGAAATGTTCCCGAACGAGATCGTCTGCCCGCGCGTGAGCTGCGTCACCTTGCCAGCGGCGACATCGAGGGCAAAGACCTCGCGGGACACGCGCCTGCCGGCGCCGAAATAGATGCGCGCGCTGTCGGGGGACCACGTGAGATCGTCCGGCGATCCGTCGAACGCCGCCACCTCGCGCGAGCGGCGCGAGGAGACGTCGTACACCATGATTCGGCCGTGTGCGATCGGCGCGGGGTACGTGCCGTCGGGTGTCACCCGCTGCGCGTTCGGCGTCGCGATCCACGCGATCGTCTTCCCGTCCGGCGACCATACCGGTGCGCGCTCGGCACCGGCGTCGCCCGACACTTTCTCGACGGAATTGCCCGCGAGCGTCGCGACATACACGTCCGCACGGCCGTCACGTGTCATTGGCGTCACGGTCCCGCTGAACGCGACGCGCGCACCGTCCGGCGACCAGCTCGGCATGCCGCCGACCGTGAACCCTCTGCCTTCCGTCACACGCGCCGCCTTCTTCGTCTCGAGGTCCATGACCCAGAGATGCGAATGGCGGAAATCGCCTTCGAATATTTCGGGATCGTCGCGCCGCTTGCGCTTCGCCTCGTCTTCTTTCGACAGCGCGTCGCGCATCACGTAGGCGATGCGCTTGCTGTCCGGCGACCATGCATACGCCGTAATGCTCTCGGGCGCGTCCGTCAGCTTCCAGGACTCTCCGCCGGCAGCCGGAATCATCCAGACCTGCTGCTTCGGCTGCTCTTCCGGCTGGCCGGCCGCGCCGCCCGACGCTCGCGTGGACAGGAACGCGATGGAGTGTCCGTCCGGCGACCACGCGGGCGCGGTCTCGCTGCGATCGCTGAACGTGAACTGCGCTGCCGCACCCTCACCGTTGGTGCGCACGCGCCAGAGATGCGTTCGCGACTCGCGGCGCGCGCCGCTATCGGCGTCGCGCTCCTGCGGGGTTTCCCACTGGCGAACGGTATACACGACCCAGGCTCCATCAGGAGAGACCGCCGGCGAACCTGGCGTCTTCATGCTCATGATGTCGTCGAACGACACCGGCCGCTTGTTTTGAGCGTGCGTCAGAACGCCGGGGCCGAGAGCCAGGCCGCACGCGATAAGGAAGAGGAGCGCTTGCCGCGGGACCGGCTTCGCCCGATCTGTCGTCGTCAGCATCTGCATCTTCATGGAAAGACCTCGCGGCGGGTGACGGAGTTAAGGATTATACTCAGCTTTCCTATGAGACAGCTCATCGTCGCCGTCGCCGTCGTGCTCGTCACGGTGGCGCAGACCGTCGATCGGGCCGCTTCGCGCGCGCCGGTCCGCGCCGCGAAGGGCATGGTCGGTTCGACCGAGCAGCACGCCTCGATGGTCGGCCTCGAGATTCTCAAGAAAGGTGGCAACGCCGTCGACGCCGCCGTGGCGGTCGGCTTCGCGCTCGCGGTCACCTACCCCGAGGCGGGCAACATCGGGGGCGGCGGGTTGATGCTCATCCGGTTCCCTGACGGCCGCGCGACGGCGATCGACTATCGCGAGATGGCGCCAGGCCGCGCGCATCGGGACATGTATCTGGATGAGAAGGGAAACCCTGTCGCCGAGCGCAGCCTCATCGGACCGCTCGCCGCCGGCGTGCCCGGCTCGGTCGCGGGTCTTGCGCTCGCGCAGAAGAAGTACGGCCGTCTTACGCTCGCCGAAATCATGGCTCCGGCGATCGAGCTGGCTGAAAAGGGATTCGTCGTCAGCGACGCGTTGTCGGAATCACTGTCAGATGAGCGAAAGCTGCTCCAGCGATTCCCCGAGACGGCAAGGATCTTTCTCAAGAACGGCGAGCCGTACGCGCCGGGCGACCGGCTCGTCCAAAAGGATCTGGCCGCCACGCTGAAATCGATCGCGACGGAAGGACCCGACACGTTCTACCGCGGCCGCATCGCGGATCTCCTGGCGTCCGAAATGTCGCGTTCTGGCGGCCTCATCACCAAGGAGGATCTGGCGGCGTATCAAGCAATCGAACGCGAGCCGCTGCGCGGTACGTATCGCGGATACGGAGTTCTCGGGATGCCGCCGATCAGCTCCGGCGGTGTCGCGCTTCTGCAGTTCCTCAACATTCTCGAGGGGTATCAGATCGGCGATCTCGGGCACAACTCGTCGGCGGCGATCCATGTCGTTTCCGAAGCGGCCAAGCGCGTCTATGCCGACCGCTCCGAGTGGCTCGGAGATCCAGCGTTCTTCCGCGTCCCCGTCGCAGGCCTGATCTCGAAAAAGTACGCGGAACGGCTCCGCGCCGGGATCAATCTCGACAAGGCGACGCCGTCCTCTTCGATCAAACCTGGCGCGCCGTCGCAGTTCGAATCGGATCAGACGACTCACTACTCTGTCGTCGACGCCGACGGCCTCGCGGTCGCCACGACGACGACGTTGAACGGAGGGTTCGGGAGCGGACAGGTCGTGGCAGGCGCCGGCTTCCTGTTGAACAACGAGATGGACGACTTCTCCGCCAAACCCGGCAGCCCGAACATGTTCGGGCTTATTGGCGGGCGCGTGAACGAAATCGCGCCGCGCAAACGCATGCTCAGCTCGATGACGCCCACGATCGTGACCAAAGACGATCGCGCGTTCCTCGTGCTCGGATCGCCCGGAGGGTCCCGTATCATCACGACCGTGCTCCAGGTCGTCCTCAACGTCATCGATTACGGCATGAACGTGCAGGAGGCGGTGGACGCTCCGCGCTTCCACCATCAGTGGCTGCCGGAGGAAGTCCGGCTGGAGCGGCGCGGATTTCCGGCAGACGTGATACGCGCGCTCGAGGCGCGCGGTCACAAGGTCGAGGTCGGCTACAACATGGGCGACGTACACGCGATCATGATCGACCCGAAGACCGGAATGCGCCTCGGGGCGTCGGACCCGCGACTGGACGGACGGACAGTTGGATACTGATACCGGCCCGGATCGAGCACTGACGCTGCCGCTCGACTACTCGGCGATCGAGCGGATCCTCCCCCACCGTTATCCGTTCCTGCTCGTCGACCGCGTCACCGAGTTCGAACCCGACAAGCGGATCGTGGGGATCAAGAACGTCTCGCTGAACGAGCGGTACCTCACCACGGGTTCAGACGGGACGCGCGTGCTGCCGCCCACAATCCTCACCGAGGCGGTCGCCCAGGTCGGCGCGATCATGATCCTCGCCAAGCCGGAGAATCGCGACAAGCTGATTTACTTCCGGGGCATCGAGCGGGTGCGGTTCAGGGGGACCGTGCGGCCGGGGGACGTCGTCACGATTGAGGCCACCGTGCAGGGGCTCCGCAGCCGGATGGGTGTACTGAGCGGCGTCGCCCGTGTCGGCAACCGCGTCGTCGTCAACGGCAGGATGACATTCGCTCTGGGCCAAGGGCCAGCGAAATAAGCTGATCCGGCTCACGGCCGGGCTTACGGCTCTGGCATTCGCGTTGCAGAGATCGGCCCGCGCGCGGCACGGGGCCGCGAATGAGAAGGAGCGACACCCATGCTCGAGACGATTGCGATCATCCTCATCATCCTGTGGCTTCTTGGGATGGTCAGCGGCTACACCCTGGGGAACTTCATCTACGTCCTCCTCGTTGTCGCCATCGTGCTGTTTCTCGTCCGGCTCATAAGCGGCCGCACGGTCTGAACCTCAGTGGGCCCGGGGGCCCCGGCCCCCCGGCGGGTACGTCTCGTCTGCACCAGCGCCACGCCGGCGAAGACGATTCCCGCGGCGACGATCATCCGTCCGTTGAACGGCTCGCCAAGCACGATCATGCCGAGGACGACCGCGATGATCGGATTGATGTAGGCGTAGAGAGACACGAAGGAGATCGGCAGGTGCTTCAGCGCGAACGTGTACGCCGCGAAGCCGCCGATTGAACCGATCGTGGTGAGGTAGCCAAGCGCGACGGCCGTACGAGGCGTGAAATGCAAGCTGCGCCACTCTCCGGCCGCGGTTCCCACGGCTAACATCATCAGGCCGCCGGCCAGCATCTGGCCGGCGGCCGTCGCCAGCACGTTCGTCTCGGCCTTTTCACGTCGCTGATAGGACGAGCCCAGCGCCCATCCGAGCTCGGCGAGTTGTAGCGCGATCAAGGCCGGTCCGAATCCCCTGCTGGCGTCGGCAAAGAGCTCCGGCCACACGAGCAGTACAATCCCAACAAACCCGAGAGCCAGCCCGGAAAACGTACGAGCCGTCAGTCTCTCGCCACCGAACGCCCGGTCGACGCCGACCATCCAGAATGGCGACATCGCCACGATCACCGCAGTCAGCCCGCTGGGAACCCACTGCTCTGCCCAGACGACGCCTCCGTTGCCGAGCCCGATGAACAGGAATCCGAGCAGCGCGAGGCGCGGTACGTCGGCGCGGACCGGGAGCCGTTCGCCGCGCATCCAGAGAACCAGCGCGAGGAGCGCGCCGGCAATCGTCCACCGGATCCCGCTCATCAGGAACGGCGGCACGCTCTCGAGCGATATCCGTATTCCGAGGTACGTCGTGCCCCAGATCAAACAGACCGCGAGCCACGCGCCGTAGGCCAGCCGACGGGTCTGCGCCAGCTCGAGCGGAGTCACGCCGATACCCCTTCCTTGTCGATCGGTTCGGTCACAGGAAGACGCGGCGTTTCCTTGACGGTTTCGAGCACGATCGTCGTTCGCGTCGAGGTCACGCCGGTGATGCCGCCGATCCGCGTTCGGAGCAGCTCACCTACGTGCGCTGCGTCCCGCGCGCGAAGCTTGACCAGGTAACAGTCTTCGCCCGCCACATGGTGGACTTCGAGCACCTCGGGCACGCTCGCAAGCGCTCTCGCGACGTGGTCGTCGCCGGGCGGCTCCGCGCTCCTGACAGCCACGAACGCCAGCATGCCCTGACCAAGGGCGCGCGGGTCGAGCAGCGCCGCATACCCCTGGACCACCCCACGAGCCTCGAGCTTCCGGATGCGTTCCAGGATGGCAGAGGGCGCGAGCCCGACCTCCCGGGCGATTTCCACTTGAGGTATCCGGGCATTGGCCTGGAGCAGATTCAGTATTTTGGCGTCTGTCTCGTCGATATTTCTGTCTGACTGCGACATAGGAGAATTCTCTTCCCTTTGACGCAGTTGTCAAAGCTGAAGTTTCAGGAGAACCCGAACGTGCCCCGGCCTATCCAGGCCCCGCCGTCGATGGTGATGACGTCGCCGGTGATGTAGGCCGCATGCGGGGACACGAGAAACGCGACCGCGTCCGCGACCTCTTCCGGCTTGCCCCAGCGCCGTAGCGGCACCATCTGCGTTATGCGCTCGACCGCGCCCGGACTGTTCCACAGCTGGCGCGCGGCGCCGGGCGATTCGATCGGCCCGGGGGCAACCGCGTTCACCCGGATGTTGTGTCTGGCCCACTCGACCGCGAGCGTCTGTGTCATCGCGAGCACTCCAGCTTTCGCGGCGGCCGAATGCACGGTGCCGGCGCTCCCCGTCCACACGTAGTTCGCCAGGATCGAGACGATCGAACCGCCTCCCCCGCGCGAGATGAGGTGACGGCCTACGGCACGCGAGCAGTAGAAGCTGCCGTTGAGGACGATGCCGACGACAGCGTTCCAGCCGTTGGGTGAGAGATCCTCAGCCGGGCAGATGAAGTTCCCGGCCGCGTTGTTGACGAGAATGTCAATGCGCCCGAAACGCGCAATAGTCCGCTCGACGAGCGCCTCCACCTGATCCGGCTGCCGCACGTCCGTCGGAACGGTCAGCGGCTCGGGGCCGTCCTCCGCAAGCGCCGCGGCGCCCGCGTCAAGGTGCTCCACGCTCCGGCTCGCGATCGCGATCCTCACGCCGAGCGAGGCCAGGCGCCGTGCGATCGCCAGTCCGAGGCCTGTTCCGCCGCCAGTGACGATGGCGACCTGGCCGTCGAGAAGACCGTCACGAAACATCGGCGCATCATATTAAGATTGGCGCATGCGTGCCATGCTCGCCACGTTCGTTCTTGGCGTCTCGGTCGCTGTGTTCGCGTTCTCGGTCGAACCGGCCGGAACGCAGTCGGCCGCCGGGCAGCCCGGCTCACCCAAGCCGCCCGCTTCGCGCCCGACCGCGCCGAAGCCGCTCGATCCGAGCCGCCTGCCTCCCCTGCCCGATCCGGGTTACGCGCCGGTGAGGCCGCTCGCGGAGGTCCGAGCGGCGTATCAGTTTGCCGCGCTCCGTCCCGAGGTGATGACGTATGTCCCCTGCTTCTGCGGATGCGAGCGAAGCGGACATCGTGACAACGAGGATTGCTTCATTGCGGCACGCGCGGCCGATGGCTCTGTGACGTGGAGCGACCACGGTTTCGGCTGCGCGATCTGTATAGATGTCGCGCGCGACGCGATGCGCATGCACAACTCCGGCGCGAGTGTCGCCGCGATTCGCAAAGCGATCGAGCAGCGCTACCGCCCGTCGTCTCACTCGATGACGCCGACGCCGGCGCCGCCGGCAACCAAGGGTCCTGCCGGACCTTAACCTTTGGCCGAAGCGTTCGCGCGGCTGTTCGAGGCGGCACACGAAGGGGTCTACATCGGCGAGGTCGCATCCGGCGGCCGCGGCCGCACGATCGCCGCCAATCCGCATCTGAAGCTGATGTTCGGCCGCGCGCTCGAAACACCCGCGGCCGACCTGCAACCGTTCGACGCCTCCTCTTTTCTCGATCCTCAGGCACGCGAGGCATTCCTCGCGCAGCTCGCACGCGACGGGTCGGTTACCGATTACCTCCTGCGCCTCCGGAAGGCGGATGGCACGCCGATGTGGGTCGAGGTGACAGCGCACAGCGAGACGAACGGACCTGGTGGAGGTGGTGGCACGCTCCGCATCGAAGCGCTCATGCGCGACGTCAGCGAGCGCAAACGGCTCGAGCTGCAGGCGCGCGAGCTGTACCACCAGCTTCTCCAGGCGGAAAAAATGGCGGCGCTCGGGCAGACGATTTCAGGCGTCGCGCACGAGCTGAACAATCCGTTGGCGACCATCCTCACATGGGCGGAGCGTCTGGCTATGAAGCCAGTGGACGACGACACGCGCCGCGGGGTGGAGACCATCCGAACTGAGTCGGAACGCGCGGCGCGGATCGTCCGCAACCTCCTCACCTTCGCCCGCAAGCGGCACACGACCCGTGCGATGGTCGACCTCAATTCCGTCGTCCGCGAAACGCTCGCGCTGCGGGCGTATGAGCAGCGGTTGACGAATATCACGGTGATCGAAGCGTTCTCGTCGGGGCTCCCGCAGGTGTTTGCCGATCCCCACCAGATCCAGCAGGTGCTGCTGAACCTGATCATCAACGCGGAGCAGGCGATGCTCGGCGTCAATGGCCGCGGAACCCTGATCGTCCGCACGTGGCACGACGTGGATCGCGAGTCGGTCTTTCTCGAAGTCACGGATGACGGGCCGGGTGTGCCGGAGGACGTGCAGCAGAAAATCTTCGACCCGTTCTTCACGACGAAAGAGGTCGGGAAGGGAACGGGCCTGGGCCTGACGGTTGCCTATGCGATCGTGCAGGAGCACGGCGGCCGGATTACGCTGACGTCCGCAACCGCCGGCGCGACGTTCAGCGTGGAGCTTCCGACGGGCGGCTCCACGTTGCGCCCGGCGCGCGAGCGCACGATCGAGCTTCCCGCAGAAGTGCCAGCCGGAACGGTTGCTCTCGTGGTGGAAGACGAGGCCGCCCTTGCGGCCGCGGTAGCCGACGCCCTCTCGGACGCCGGCTTCATCGTCGATCGCGCCGCGGATGGGGAAGAGGCTCTGACCCGAGTCGCCGGCCGCGCCTACGATCTGATCGTCTGCGATCTGAAGATGCCGCGGCTCGACGGCCCTGCGTTCTACCGCCGCGTCGCCGCGACCATGCCGGCGCTCGCGCACCGAGTGATCTTCGTGACCGGCGACGTGGCCGGCACCGACGCCGAACGATTCCTCGAGGACAGCGGCTGCCGCTGGCTCGCGAAGCCGTTCCGGCTCGCGGAGCTGTTGCGCGCCGCGCGCGAGGTGATCGCGTGAACCGTTGCCGGCGTGCCGTTGGTAATCGACGCTTTTGCCATCGGCAGACCGCTGCTCTTTTTCCGCTCGAACGCGAGGACCAGCGCACGCTCGGCGTCAGCGCTTGAAAAGTCGGCCGCCAGCGCTTTGCGCAGACGCTGAATCGCTCGCGCGTGCAGCTGCGACACGCGCGACTCGTTGACGCCGATCTCCGTGCCAATCCGCTTCATCGTCGCCTCGGCGTAGTAGTACAGGCCGATCACCTTGCGCTCGCGCGCAGGGAGCGATCTGATTGCGGCGCGGATCCGATCGCGCACCTCTCCGATTTCGTACGCCTTGTCCGGCTGCGGCGGCTCCGAAGGAACGAGCGCCGGCGGCAGCTGCGCGCCGTCGAGGGCTTCGCCGGCCGAGAGCGGAGACGTCGATTCGATCGTGTTGATTCGCACGATCGTCCGGCCCAGTCGCGCTTCGTCGGCGCCGATGCGCGCGGCGAGGTCGGCGAGCGACGGCTCGGCGCCGAGCTCGCGCCGAAGCTGCTCGCGCGCCGCCTCCAGCTCGCGCCGAACGCGCCGGACCCCGCGGGGCCACGCGTCGCGACGGAGCGCGTCGATCATCGCCCCACGCACGCGGCGCTCGGCGAACGTCTCGAACTTGATCCCGCGTGATTCGTCGAAGCGGTGCGCGGCGTCGATGAGGCCGATCATGCCGTCCTGCACCAGGTCGCTGACGTCGATCGAGTGCGGCATCGAGGCCGCCACCCGCCGGGCGAGCGATTCGACGAAAGGCACGCCGGAGACGATTCGATCGCGATGGCGCGCCGTCAGTTGCGGTCGCTGCATGGGGGAGACTCCTTCGCTCCGGCCCCCGCCTCCCGCAACGCCCCTGCCACAACCACAAGCGAACAAAACACGAATGTTTGTGGAGCGCAGTTTACTCGACCAAGTGATTGCTGGTGAGTAGTTTACCGAATAGTGGTGAATTGTAAAGTGTCGTGCAGCGGTGCGCGGATCGGGCCTCGGATGCCATTTCCTTGACGGCCATTCGTCAAGGAACCGACACCTACCGGAGCAGCTGCTTCCGTATTTCCTTGGCGACGGCGAGCGCGTCGAGGGTGCTGGCGACCAGCTGGCCGCCGCGCCGCCGGCTCGTTTCGTCGGCGGCCTTCGACTCGACGAGCTCGGCGTTGGCGAGAATGATTCCCAGCTGGTTGTTCAGGCGGTGAAACAGAAGGGACAGATCGGTCGGATCGCCCACGGCTGACGTCTGCGGCACGGTGCGAATCGTCAGCCTACGACGCGTGCTTGTGGCCCGGCCAGTTCCCCGGGGGATTGCTCGGCTCGCGCCACAGCGTGTCGACGAAGATGCGGACCGACCCGCCAGCCGTCCGGACGTACTCGATCTTCCCGCTCGCGATCCAGTTGTAGATGGTGCGGCGGCTGACGCCCACCAGCTCGCAAGCCTTCATGATCGAGATCGTCTTTCGCTCCACAATCATCATTTTCTACTCCGCGTATTCCGCGTAGTCCGCGGCTCGTATTCCGTACCCGCGGCCCGTGTTCCGCGGCCGTTCCTTGCATGTGTATCGGATCGTGCCGCCCGGGCTGTAGCGCGGATGCGTTGACGCGCTCCCGGTGGGGTGTCAAAATACCGCCGCCGGCCGTTAAATGTCTGAAACGCCGAAACATCTTCTGCTCGTCGATGATGAGAGGCCGCTGCGGGAAGCGGTGGCCGAACGGCTCACCGACGCCGGATTCGAGGTGGTCCAGGCAGCCAACGGCGAGGAGGCCATCGCCAAGCTTTCCGACTTCGCGTTCGACATCCTCATTACCGATCTCCGTCTCCCCGGCGTGGACGGGCGCGCCGTCGTTCAGGATGCGCTCGACCGATACCCTGACATCATCCCGATCATCGTGACCGGCTACGGCACGGTGAAGGATGCCGTGGACGCTATCAAGCAGGGCGCCGCCGACTTCATCACCAAGCCGTTTCAGTTCGATGCGCTGCTCCACGTCATCAGCTCCGCCGTCGAGCAGCGGCGGCTCAAGTCGGAGAACGCGTACCTCAGGGCTCAGCTCGAGGAGCGCTACCGCCTGGACGGACTGGTGGGCAAGAGCCGCGTGATGCGGGATCTCTTCGGACTCCTCGAGACCGTTGCGCAGTCGTTGAGCACCGTGCTGATCACGGGGGAAACCGGCACCGGGAAGGAACTGGCGGCGCGGGCAATTCACCACAACAGCACCCGCCGGGCGCAGCGCTTCGTGCCGATCAACTGCAGCGCGATTCCCGAGACGCTGCTGGAAGCCGAGCTCTTCGGCCATGTTCGCGGCGCCTTCACCGGCGCGGTCGCCAACCGGCAGGGCCGGTTCGAACAGGCGCACCGCGGAACGATCTTTCTCGACGAGATCGGTACGATGAGCCCGCCCCTGCAGGCCAAGTTGCTGCGCGTCCTCCAATCGCGCGAGTTCGAGCGCGTCGGGGACGCACATCCGATCCGCGTGGACGTTCGCGTGATCGCCGCCACGAACGCGGATCTCGCAACGCTCGTCCCGCAGGGCGGGTTTCGCGAAGACCTCTTTTACCGCCTCAACGTAATCCCGATCCACCTGCCGCCGCTTCGCGACCGGCGCGAAGACATCCCGCTTCTCGTCCAGCACTTCATCGAGCGCTGCTGCGGTGAGCAGACGCCGCAACGCCCGCCCGCAACCGTTTCACAGGACGCGATGCGGCTGCTGATGTCGTTCCAGTGGCCTGGCAACGTTCGACAGCTCGAGAACGCGATCGAGCGCGCGATCGCGCTCACGCCCGGACGCGCGCAGATCGATGTTCGCGACCTTCCGCCCGATATCCAGCGGGTGCCCGACGGACCGGAGTCCGCCACGGTGGCGTTTCCCGACGCCGGAATCGACTTCGAGTCGTACGTGGACGGCATCGAGCGTGCGCTGATCCGTCAGTCGCTCGAACGGACCCACGGCAACAAGCGGCAGGCGGCCAAACTTCTGAATCTGAAGCGGACGACTCTCATCGAGAAGCTGAAGCGCCTCGAGAAACACTGACGTGCCCCTCCGTTCCTACTGGACTATCGTCATGGAGGGCCGGCCGACGGCGTTCCGGGCCGCAGATCAGGAAGAGCTCATCCCGACGCTGCGGCAGCTCCAGGTCCGCCACCCGGACACGCATCTCATGTGGTTTGCGAACGGCCGCTACTGGCGGTCGCCGCTCGAGGTCCGCCGCCCGCCACGGCCGGGAAGCCCACGGCCGGGAAGCCGCGGGCCGGTACGCCGCTCGCCCGGGCAAGGCACAGGAAAATTCGCCGCCAGGGGCCAACCCGGGAAAGGGTTTCACAGGCGCGGGCCGGGGAGGGGCAGGAACCGATGATCGCGCACGTCGTCCTCTTCAAGCCGCGAAAGGATCTGAGCGCCGCGGACCGCAACGGGTTCGGCGAGGCAATCCTGCGAGCGCAGCGTGAGATACCGGGAATTCGCCGCTTCTCGATCGGCCGGCGCGTGCTGAGGGAAGCCGGCTATGCGCAGGCGATGCCGGAGGATTTTTCGTATGCGGCCGTCGTCGAGTTCGACGACCTCGCGGCGCTCCAGGCGTACTTGAACCATCCCGTACACGAACCGCTGGGCGCCTGGTTCTGGAAAACGAGCGAGGCGACGCTCGTCTACGACTACGAGCTGACGGATGCGGAACAGCTGTCAGGTACTGTTTTGCAAGGATGGGAGCAAAACAGTACCTGACACCTGTTCCGGCTGGGCGAAGAAGAACCCGTCGATGATGTCGCGGAGCTGGCCGACTGACTCGGCGGAGTTGATCGACACACGAAGGTGTGAGCCGTTCTCGATCCCTTTCGTGTACCACGATCCAAGCGCGCGAAGCTTGTTGATGACCCAGCGCTCGCGGCCTCGCGCCGGAGCAGGATCAGTCATCGGGCCGTTTGAGTCGCGCAGGCCCGGCGCGACGTGCCTGAAGCCAGCCGCTTCTCCGACTCGCTCGTTCAAGAGCAGCTCGAGGTAGTCGAGGAGAAACTCGCCGCGTTCCCTCATCGACGTCTCTGTCACCTGTTCACCGGAGAGCAGTGCCCGCGCCTGACTGAAGATCCACGGGTTCCTGAGCGCACCTCGTCCCACGAGCACGCCCCGGGCCGAGCCCTCGAGCAGCCGATCCACGGCCTGCTCGGGCGCAACGCAGTCGCCTGATCCGAAAACGGGAATGGTGACGCCGCGCGCCACCGTCGCGATGAGCTCCCAGTCGCTCGAACCGCTGTAAGACTGCTCGGCCGTGCGCCCGTGAACGGCAATCGCGGCGGCGCCCACATCCTCCATACGCCGCGCCATCTCCGGCGCGTTGATCTCGCGGCCGTTCCAGCCGGCGCGCATCTTCACCGTCACGGGGATCGTGACCGCGTCGGTCATCGCGCGCACGATTGACTGCGCGTGCGACGGTTCCCGCATCAGAGAGCACCCGGCATTGTGCTTGGCGATCTTGGGCACGGGGCAGCCCATGTTGACGTCGACGATGTCGGCCCCCATGCCTTCGACGATCCTGGCCGCCTCGGCCATCTTCGCAGGGTCGCCGCCAAAGATCTGAATGGAGACCGGCCGCTCCTCCTCGGTGTACTCGGCGTACTCGAGCGTCCGGTCGATGCCGCGCACCAGTCCCTCGGAGCTGACCATCTCGGTGACGACCAGCCCGCAGCCGCCCTTGCGTTTCACGAGGCGGCGGAACGCCGTGTCGGTCATCCCGGCCATCGGCGCGAGGGCGAACGGCGGCGAAACGTCGATCTTTCCGATCTTCATCTCAATAAGGCTTCACGTCCGCCGCGTCCACTTCGACGCTGACGGCCTGTCCGATCAAGTCGACCGAAAGGACGAGGCGCGCATGCGTCCCCTTGCGAACCAGTCGGCCGATCACGCCGCGCAGCGGCCCGTGGACCACTTCCACGACCATGCCCTCCTTGACCATCGGGCAGGGGTCATACGCAAGATCGGTCGAGACGAGCTTGCGGATGCCTTCAATCTCGCGCTCTGGGATCGGCGCCGGTTCGCTGTCGAACGAGACGATACTGACGACGCCGTTGCACGTCAGCACCGGCAGGCGAATCGTCGGTTCGAACCGGGCGAAGCAGTAGCCGGGGAAGAGCGGCCAGTCGACCTTTTTCTTGCGATCCTTCCAGCGGCTCCACTTCGCGATTGTCGGAAGAAACGCCTCGATCCCTTTCCGCTCGAGCTGCTCTCGGACGACCTGTTCGTGGCGCGACCGCGTCCAGACGGCGAACCACTGCTGCGGACCTGCGGCCATGCTACTGCGATGGCGCAGGTTCCGCCGCGATTCGCTGTTCGTACATCTTGCGGAGCTCGTCGTTCTTCCACTCGATGATCGCCTGCGCGCGCAGCCGCTTGAGATATTTCGTCAGCTCGCCGCGCCGCTTTTCGTTGTAGACCTTCTCCGCGATCAGATCGCGGACCCCATCGAACGGCTGGACGGTGTTCTCGGTCGAGGATTCGAGCTTGATGATCTGATAGCCGCGCGCCGTCCGGATCGGCTTCGTGATCTCTCCGGGCTTCAGCTCCTCGAGCAGCTTGGCGAGCGACGGCGCGAGCTCGCTCCGATTCACCGGTCCGATCAGCCCGCCGTTTGCCTTCGACGCCGCGTCGGATGCCTCCGCCGCCACCTTCCCGAAGTCTTCGCCCGCGGTGACCCGAGCCCGCAGCGCCTCCGCCTTCTCGCGTCCCTCGTCATCCTGCGCCACGTTGATCGTTTTGCCGTCCCCTTCGGGCACCGAGACGAGGATCTCCCGCAGCGTGACGGCCGACGGCGTTCGGAACTCATCCGGATGTGCGGCGTAGTAGGCCTTCGCCTCATCTTCGGTGATGCCGACTTTCTGCATCACTTCGACCTGTTGAACGCGATCGATCAGCATGCGCCGCTCGATTGAGCGCCGGAGCTCGTCGATCGTCATGCCTTCCTGTTTCAGCGCTGCCTGGAACTGCTCCTCGGTCTCGAGCTTGTTCTCTTTCTTGATGTTGTCGAGGATGCCACGGAACTGCTCGTCGCTCAGCCGGTAGCCCAGCTCCTTGCCCCGCTGGATGAGCAGCATCTCGTCGACGGTGTCGACGAGCAGCTGCGGCGTGACTTCCTGGAGCGCCGCCTGCACGGCCGCGTCGTCCTTCAGCGCCTGCGGATTTCGCTGCCGCAGGAGGGCGATCTGGCGCTGCTCGAGATCGATCTTCGTGAGGATCTCGCCGTTGACCTTCACCAGGATCTGCTCGATGACTTCCGCTCGGGCTGCAACGGTGAGGCCGAGCGCGGCAAAGCCGAGGGCGACAAGGGTGCGCATCTTCATGTGAATATCCTGCCCGTTCTCAATATTTTAGCGAAAGCCGCGCCCCGTTCAACTCGTCGAGCAGATCGCCCAGTCGCTGGAAAAGGCCGTCCGGGGCACGCGGATCGGCCTCCGGCACGCGCGTCATCTCCTCGCGATTGAAGCCCGGGGCCACGCTGCCCGCCGTGGCCCGCGCCGTCCACCAGGACCCGGACCGGCGGGACGACTCCGGGCTGGCACCCCGCAGGTCGAGCTTGACCGCCGATGGGGGACTCAGGGTGACGTCGCGCCGGGACGTGACCATGCGAACGAGCGCCGCGGCGTCGATGTTCGCGTCCTGCCTGAATTTTAGGACGACCGTCTGTCCCTCGCGGTCGATCGATTCGACGCCGAGACCGTCGGCGAGCAGCCGGATCCGCGCGTATTCCGCCAGGTTGAAGATGGTCGGCGGCATCGGCCCGTACCGGTCGCGTGTCTCGTCGACGATGGCCAGCAACTCCTCTTCGCTCCGCACGGCCGCGATCCGCCGGTAGACGGTGAGCCGCTGATTCATGTCGGGGATGTAGGCGTCGTCCACTCGGAGATCCACGCGCAGGTTCACGGTGGCTCGCCGCTCGTCCTCTATCTCCTCGCCGCGAAGCTCGCGCACGGTCTGTTCCAGCAGCTTCATGTACATGTCGAAGCCGACCGCGTCGATGTGGCCGCTCTGCTCGCCGCCGAGCAGGTTTCCGGCGCCGCGGATCTCGAGATCGAGCGCCGCGACGCGGAACCCGCTGCCGAGATCGCTGAATTCGCGGATCGCGGCCAGCCGCTTCCGCGCGACCGGCGACAGCGATTCCTCGGGCGGAATCAGCAGATAGGCGTACGCGCGACGGTCAGAGCGTCCAACGCGGCCGCGAAGCTGGTAGAGCTGCGCGAGGCCGTAGCGATCCGCGCGGTTCACGACGATGGTGTTCGCGTTGGAAATATCGAGCCCGTTCTCGATGATCGTGGTCGCGAGGAGCACGTCGTACTTGTGCGCCACGAAGTCGATCATCGTCTTTTCGAGCTCATCCTCACCCATCTGTCCATGCGCAACGGCCACGCGCGCTTCCGGAACGATCCGGCTGAGAAGGTTCCCGATCGAATAGATCGACTCGACGCGGTTGTGCACGAAGAACACCTGGCCGCCGCGCTCCAGCTCGTTCCGCACCGATCGCGCGATGACGTGCTGGTCGAACTTGACGACGCTCGTCTGGATCGACAGACGGTCTTTCGGAGGAGTCTCGATGATGGACATGTCGCGGATGCCCACGAGCGACATGTTGAGCGTGCGCGGAATCGGCGTCGCCGTCATCGTCAGCACGTCGACGCGCTTTCGCAGCTGCTTGATCCGCTCCTTGTGCGCGACGCCGAACCGCTGTTCCTCGTCCACGACGAGCAGTCCCAGATCCCGGAACTGGACGTCCTTCGACAGGAGCCGGTGCGTCCCGACGATGATGTCCACCCTGCCGGCCGTCAGATCGGTCAGCACCTGCTTCTGTTCGGCCTTCGAGCGGAAGCGGCTGACCATCTCGGTCGTCACGGGGAACCCCGCGAAGCGGTCCCGGATCGTCTTCAGGTGCTGGAAGGCGAGCACGGTGGTCGGCGCGAGCACGGCTACCTGCTTGCCGTCCATGACGGCCTTGAACGCCGCGCGCATCGCGACCTCGGTTTTTCCATAGCCGACGTCGCCGCACAGCAGGCGATCCATCGGGGTCGGCGACTCCATGTCCCGCTTGATGTCGGCGATCGCCCCCTGCTGATCGGGCGTCAACTCCCACTCGAACGCATCGTCGAACTCGCGCTGCCAGTGAGAATCGGGGGTGAATGCATGCCCGGCGACAGCCTTGCGCGCCGCATACAGGCGGAGCAGCTCCTCCGCCATGTCACGCATCGCCTTGCGCACGCGTGTCTTCGCCCGCTCCCAGGTCGTTCCACCGAGGCGGTCGAGCGCCGGTTTCGTGCCGCCGGTGTATTTCTGCACGAGGTCGAGCCGCTCGATCGGGACGAAGAGCTTGTCCTCGCCCGCGTAGCGAAGCTCCATGAACTCCTGCGCGCCATCGCCCGTTCCCGGCCTTGCGGATCCGGTGACGCTTATGCGCTTCAAGCCGACGAAGACGCCGATGCCGTTGTCGACGTGCACGACGTAATCGCCGACCTTCAGATCGCGGAAGTCCGAAAGGAAGGCGCGCGCCGCCGATTTGCGGCGCTCGCGAATGCGGCGCTCTTCGTCGAGGACGTCCGTCTCCGCGTACAGCGCGAGACCGGCGGTCGGTAGCCGGAAGCCGCGCGAGAGGTGACCGGTCGCCACGAAGACCGCGGCGGTATGCGCTTCGTCCGCGTGCTCGACCGGAAACGCCACGATCTCGTAATCGCGGAGAAGCTCGAGCGCACGCTCCGCCCGGCCGGGCGAGTCGGCGACGAAAAGCACGGTCTCGCCGCGCTCGCGAGCGGCGCGAACCTCTTCGATCCAATCGGCGAGCCGTCCGCGGAACTCGACGGCAGGCTGGCTCGGAATGTGATGGGCCGAACCACCCTCGTCCTCGACAGCCAGCTCCTCGAGGCTCGTGCCGGCGCGGAGCCACGCCTCGAGCTCGTCCGCGTCAGCCAGAATCGTCTCGGGTGGGGGAGGCGCAGCGCCGACCGCCTTCTCACCGGCCTCGGCGTAGCTGGCGCGCACCTGCTCCGAGATCTTCTGAAGCTGTGCCAGGGCATCATCCGGCTCGGAGACATAGAGACCATCGAGCCTGGCGGCCGTGACGTAGTCGAGGAACGTTGCGGCCGGCCCGGCGTCACCGAGGCGCTCGCGGAGCGGAATCACCGTGAGCCGATCGAGGACGGCGATCGATCGCTGCGTCGCCGCGTCGTAGCGGCGCAACGACTCGATCGTGTCGCCGATGAACTCGACGCGTACGGGCTGCGCGTCCCCGGCGGGATAGAAGTCCACCACTCCGCCGCGCACGCAGAACTCGCCGTGCTGGTCGACGGGGTCCTCGCGAACGTATCCCGCATCGACCAGCAGGTCGCCAAGCGTCTGCGGGCCGACATCGACTCCCGGCGTCAGTTCGAGCGATGTCGCGAGGCTGCGATCCGGCGGGCTCACCCGCGGCAACAGGGCCGCTGCGGACGCGACGACGAGGCGCGCGGATCCGGAAGCGACCGCGTGGAGCGTTCGGGCACGGGCGCTCGACACTTCGAAGTGCGGTGCAAGGCCACGATACGGATCGACTTCGTGAGACGGAAAGGGCAGCACGAGGCGTTCGGCGTCTGGCTCGGGGAGACCAGCCAGCGCCGACAGGAAGAACCGCGCGTCCGACGTGGTGCGCTCGACGTCCCGATCGGTCGGGACGACGAGGAGTATGAGCCCGTCGCGCGCGGCGCCGGCCACGTACATCGCCTGGGCCGCCGGCGTGAGGCCCGTGACCCGCCTCACCGCTCCAGGTCGACCGCCGGGCAGACCCGTATCCATCCGGCTCAGCGCCGATTTGAAGAGCGCGCGAAGCGCGAGGGATGTAGCGGTCGACACTGAGCGGGGCTCCGAAAGACCCGGAACCCTCGATCATAACACCGCGGTCAGGAACGATGTTTGATGCGGTCGAGAATTCCGCTCGTCGAATAACCGGTTTCGACCGGGACCCGGATGACACAGCCCCCCCGGGCCTCGACCGTTTCGCGGCCTACGATCTGATCGGTCGGCCAGTCTGCGCCTTTGACCAGCACATCCGGCTGGATGGCCTCGATGATGGCGGCGGGAGTCGGCTCCTCGAATATGACGACGGCGTCAACGCAGGCGAGCGCCGACAGAACCTCGGCCCGCTCCTCCTCCGGGATCACCGGCCGGCCCGGACCTTTGTTCGCGCGAACGGAACGGTCGGAATTCACGCCGACGATTAGCACGTCGCCATGGGAGCGGGCGGCCTTCAGATAACGGATGTGGCCGGGGTGAAGGATGTCGAAAACGCCGTTCGTGAAGACGACCTGCTTTCCGGCCCGCCTCAAATCGGCGGCCAGTCGAGCGGCGGCGTCTCGCGAGAGAACGGTCACTTGAATGTGGCGCCGCCGTTGAACCGCCACGCGTGGCGCGGGCGGTAGATGCCGACGTCGCGGGAGCGCGACTTCACGCGGAACGTATACAGGAGCCGGTGATAGTCGTACGGATAGCCGTCGCGGCGATGGACGGCCACATCGAGCTTGTAGGTGCCGTCCACGAGATCGAGGCTCTCGATGCGAAAGACGACTTGAGCTTCGCCGACGAACCCCTCGGGCGTGAGCTCGTCGATGTCGGTGTTCGTGCCGTAGCAGCACACGCCTTCAGCGTTGAAGATGCCGATGCCGAAGACGAAATCGTCGAGCGGCTTCGCCGCGCGGGCGCGAAGGACGATCTCGAGCGGATCGCCGCTCTGGAAGATGTGTCCCGCTTCTTCGCCGGCGCCGACGAGCCTCACGTCCAGGATCTCCGCCTCGCGGGAGCCCCAGCGTCCTTCGACGGATCCTGAGGTGCTCGCGGGTTCCGGCGGAGTCTCTTTGGCCTTCCGGTCCTCTCCCGCAAGCTGCACTTCCTCGCTGCGCTCGACGTCGGTGATGTAGCTGTCCACCACACGCTTCGGGTCGCCGGCGTCGCGGATACGCCCGGCGTCGAGCCAGATCGCATCGTCGCAGAAGCGCTCGACGAGGCTGAGCGAGTGCGTCACGAGGAGAATCGTCTTTCCGCGCCGCTTGAACTCGGCAAACTTGTCGAGGCACTTGTGTGTGAAGCCCTCGTCGCCCACGGCGAGGACCTCGTCAACGAGTAACACGTCGGGATCCACGTGTATGGCGACGGCGAAGCCAAGACGCATGTACATGCCGGACGAGTAGTTCTTCACCGGCGCGTCGATGAAACCGGCGAGCTCGGCGAAGTCGACGATTTCGTCGAAGCGGCGAGCGACCTCGCGCTTCGAGAGGCCGAGCATGATGCCGTTGATGAACACGTTCTCGCGGCCGGAGATCTCGGGATGAAAGCCGGCGCCCAGCTCGATGAGGGCGGACACGCGGCCGTTGACGCGCACGGTGCCTTGGCTCGGCTTCGTGATCCCGGCGACGAGCTTCAGCATCGTGCTCTTGCCCGATCCGTTGCGCCCGATGATCCCGAGCGTCCGGCCCGCCGCCACCTCGAACGACACGTCGTCGACCGCGGTGAACGTCTCGTCGGGCCTGAGGTCGCGGACGAGGCTGCCGGTCAGCAGCGCGCTCTTCAGCGTGGCGAACTGCCGCCGTCCGCTGAAACGGCGGTACACCTTCGTGGCGTGCGAAACCTCGATCGCGTTTGAACTCACCGTCGCCACGTGTCAGTCACACTTCCTCTGCAAACGAGTCTCGGAGACGATCGAACACGAAGTACCCGGTGAGGAACACGCCCGCCGACGCGACACCGAGCGCGATCAGCCACTTCCAGTGGCCGAACGGACCCTCGTAAAAGAGGATCTCCTGGTACGAGATCGCCAGGTGCGTGAACGGGTTGAAATTGAGCAACCGCCGGCCCGCCGCCGGGGCGAGCAGCATCGGATAAATGATTGGCGTTGCGAAGAACCAGAACGTCAGCAGGTTCGTCAGGATGTCCCGCAGGTCGCGGAAATGTACGGTCAGCGCCGACAGGAGCAGCGCAAGACCGAGCGTCAGAATCAGCTGGACGGCGACAACCCAGGGGAACCACGCGATCTCCGCGGCGTTGAGCGGGCGCCCGTAGTACAGCAGGAACGCGCCGAGAATCGGCAGCCCCAAGAAGAAATGGACCATGTTCGCGAGCACGGTCACGATGGGGAGGATCTCGGCCGGGAACAGCACCTTCTTGATCAGGTTTCCGCTCGCGATGAGGGCGTTCGACGACTCGAGGAGCGAGGCGGAGAACCAGGACCAGGGCAGGATCCCGCAGAACATGAACAGCGCGTACGGCTCGTGGCCGGGCGCACGCGATTCGATGATGTAGCGGAAGACGAACGTGTAGATGAGCAGAAGCAGCAGCGGGTTCACGAACGA
>DATAFJ010000233.1:0-16964 GCA_036257535.1 Vicinamibacterales bacterium
CCGCGGTGTATTCGGTACTGCACGGCGTCCTGCTCAAGCCTCTTCCCTATCCCAATCCGGAACGCCTGGTGAGGCTCTGGGAAGAGCATCCCGGAGGAACGACAGCCGCAGGTCAACGCTGGCTGAGCCATCGCACGTACTACGCATGGCTGGAACGAAGCAGCACACTCGACGCCGCGGGCGGTTACGCCAGGTATGAATACACAGTTCAGTTCGGGGACGAGCCCGCCCGGATCTTCGGCGGGCAGTTCACGCCGTCGGTCTTCGACATGCTCGGCGCGACCCCCGCTCTCGGCCGGTTCTTCGGCCCGGAAGCCGTTGTCGACGGCGCAGAACGTGTCGTGGTCATCAGCGATCGGCTCTGGCGTGAACGCTACGGCGCTGACGCCTCGGTCCTCGGCAAGCGGCTCGTCATAGATCAGCAGCCGCACACGATCGTCGGCGTCGCGCGGCCAAGCCTGGACTTCCCCGAGCGTCGCGTCATGTTCTGGATTCCGTACGTCATCCTCCGGGTGGAGACCGCACCGCGACGCACGGTCGCGTTCAGCGCGCTCGGCCGGGTGAAGGCGGGCGTGTCGCTCGCACAGGCAGAAGCCGAAGGCACGTCCGCGGCGCGAAGCATGCCGCGGCCGATGTCAGCCGACCTGTTCTTCGGGAAGGGCGGCCCACCGGTCGTGCACGCGCGGCCGCTGGCGGACGATCTCACGTTCACCGTGCGGCCGGCGTTGCAGGTTCTCGCTGCGAGCGTGGCCCTCGTGCTCCTTGTCGCGTGTGCGCACGTCGCGAACCTGTTCCTGTCGCGCGGCGTCGCGCGGCAGCGCGAGCTGGCCGTGCGTGCGGCTATCGGCGCAGGACGCGCACGGATCGCGCAGCAGCTCCTCACGGAAAGCGTCGTGCTGTCGCTGGGCGGTGGGCTCGGCGGTCTCCTGCTGGCGTGGATGCTCGTCCGTCTTCTACCCGCATTCGCACCAGAAGGCTTTCCGAGACTCGCCGACGTTCGGCTGGATGGCCGCGTGATCGCCTTTGCGTTGGCGGCGTCGATCTTCACGGCCGTGGCTGCGGGTCTCGCTCCGGCCGTCCGGGGTGCGCGCTTCCGGCTTTCCGAGTCGCTGCAGGCGGAGACGGCTCGACGGCTGGCGGCTTCCGCGGGCGTCGAGCGCGGCGGATTCGCGACGGGCTGCTCGTTCTCGAGTCGGCATTCGCGGTCATCCTCCTCGTCGGCGCGGCGCTGCTGGCGCACAGCTTCGTCCGGCTCACACGCGTGGATGCGGGCTACGACGCCGATCACGTGCTGATGGCGCGCATCTCCCTTCCTCGCAACAGCCCCGAGGAGCGCGTGACGCAGCTGCTCGACACGGTCCTTCCCCGCCTGCGTGCGACACCTGGTGTGAGTGCCGCCGGCGCCGGAAGCATGATGCCGCTCATGAGCATGACGGCCATCACGTCGTTCCCGCTACCTCTCGATGCGGGCCAGGGCAAGCCGACCTCGACGCGCTCGCTCACTTACATGATCACCCCGGGCTACGCGGAGGCGCTGCGCCTGCGCTTACGAGACGGCCGATTCTTTGACGACCGGGACGGTGCGGGTGGTCGCGCGCGATGATCGTCAACGAGGAGTTCGTGCGGCAGTATCTGTCGAGCGCGCCAGTGATCGGCCGGCGTTTCAAGAATCTCTACAACGACGACAAAGACATCACGACGGAGATCATCGGCCTCGTCGGAAACGCGCTGAAGGACGGTAACGACCGCCAGCCGCAGCCCGAGATCTACTTCGTCCACGGGTCGCCGACAAGGAGGATGATCGGCTTCGCCAGTATTCTCGTTCGAACGTCTGACGAGCCGACGCGTCTGGCGAGGACGCTGCGGGACATCGTTCAGAGCGCGGACGGCACGGCGATCGTCGAGCGGGTCGCGCCGTTGAGCGAACTGGTGTCGGCATCTGTCGAGCAGCCCCGGTTTGCGACGACGGTGCTCGGCACGTTCGCGGCTCTGGCGCTCGCGCTCGCGTCGGTCGGCCTCTACGGCGTCCTGTCGTACGGCGTCGCGCAGCGCAAGCGGGAACTCGCCGTTCGCGCCGCCCTCGGCGCCCGCGGTGTCGACCTGGCCGCGCTGGTGCTGCGGGAAGGGCTCGCGGTCACGCTCGCCGGCGCCGGCATCGGACTCTTTGCCGCGATCTGGCTCACGCAGTGGATGCAGGGCGTGCTCTTCGGCGTCACACCGCTCGATGCGGTGTCGTTCGCGCTCGCCCCTGTCGTTCTCCTGCCCGTGGCGGTCGCGGCGTGCCTCCTTCCGGCGCGCCGGGCGGGCGCCACCGACCCGGCCGTCGCCTTGCGTGGAGACTGACGCCACGGATTTCACGGCGCACGCTAGCCCCGGATTTCGCGGATCTAACCGATCTGGCTGAGCGCCGGAGATCCGTGTGATCTGCGTAATCCGTGGCCCGTCGCCTTGCGCGGAGACTGACGCCACGGATTTCACGGAGCACGTTAGCCACGGATTTCGCGGATCTAACCGATCTGGCTGAGCGACGGAGATCCCTCTGATCTGCGTAATCCGTGGCCCCAAATCCGTCGAACCCGTGTATCCGCGGCCGTAATCCGTGTAATCCGCGGGCAGTCCATCCAATCCGTGTAATCCGTGGCCGGGTAATCCACCCAACGTGTATCCGTGGCCGGGTAATCCACCCAATCCGTGTAATCCGTGGCCCGTAATCCGTGTAATCCGTGGCGGCCCGTTGACAGGTGCAACGGGTTCATGTGACCATCTGGTTACATATGGCCCGCGACTTGGATCCCATCTGGAAGGCGCTGGCCGATCCGAGCCGCCGCGCCATCCTCGACCGCCTCCGCGATGGGCCGAGAACGACCGGTGAGCTGTCGGAGCGCTTCGAGTTCTCGCGCTTCGCGGTGATGAAGCACCTGCGCGTGCTCGAGCGCGCCGGCCTGGTCATCGTCCGGCGGCGCGGGCGCGAGCGCTGGAATTATCTCAACCCGGTTCCCATCCAGATGATCGTCGAGCGGTGGATCACGCCGTATGCGTCGATGTGGGCGCGCGACCTGCTCGACCTCAAACGCGTCGTCGAGCGCCGCGAAGAAGCACGGAAAGCGAGGAAAGCCGGTGACAGCCGAGAAACTGGAACACGTGTTTGAGATCCGGATCAGGGGCTCGATCCAGGCAGTCTGGGACGAGATCACGAAGCGCGGCGCCGTGCAGCGGCCGCTGATGGACACGGTGCTCGTCACCGATCTCAAGCCGGGCAGCCCGTTCAAGTATCTCAGCCCGAACCACAAATACTGCCTCGTCCACGGGAAGGTTCTCGAAGTCGATCCGCCACGGCGCCTGGTCCACACCTACCAGTTCACCATCTCTCATGACCCGCCGTCGCGCGTGACATGGGAGCTCGATCAGATCGGCGACGAAGTGCGCGTCCGGCTCATGCACGATCAGTTCGAGACTCCAACGAAGACGTTCAAGCAGGTCAAGGGAGGCTGGGCGGGCATTCTGCAGAGCCTCAAGCTATGGATCGAAACGGGCGACATCGCGTTTACGACGAAGCTGCAGTACGCGATGTTCAAGCCGATGATGCCGTTCCTGCCGAAGCAGTGCCGGGAGATGGCGAGGACGTAGCTCGGTTCTCACGTGGCTGGGCGCAGCATCGGGATCATCGTCGGCGACGATCCAACCTGAATCGTGCCCAGCTCCCTGAACCCGTGGCGCAGGTAGAGCGAGACGTTTCGCGGGTTGGTCGACTCCAGATACGCCGGAAGATGGTCGCGATCGCATCGCTCGAGCGCATACTTCATCAAGGCGTCGCCGTGGCCCTTTCCCTGGTGCGCCGGGTCGACGCCGATCAACGGAAGGTACCAGTGCGGCTCGGCCGGATGGTACTTCGCCATGTGCTCGAACATGGCGAGCGAGTCGTCGAGGACGGACGGCGACACCGTGGTACGCACAACATCATCGAGGGCTGCTTCGTCGGGATGCGCGCCCGGCGGAAGCCACAACGCCGCGCCGGCGTACCCGTCCGTGCAGAAGGCGCCGCCGTGTAAAAATGCGCTGCCGCCGAATGCCTGCACGAGCTTCGGCATGGAGGCCAAGTACTGATGTGATTCCGGCCAGTTCCAGCGCGCGATTGGATCGGCGGCAAACGCCAGTACGACGGTGTCGATGGCCGCGATCGCGTCGGCGGCTGTGACAGGGCGCGCCGTCGGAGATTTCACGAAGCCCTCCCCCGTTGAGCTCGGCCCCAGAGTATCATTCCGGTCGTGAAGCCTCTCCCAATTCCACGACGGCCCTTTGGACGAACCGGCGTCGATGTCTCGTGCATCGGACTCGGCGGCTACCATCTCGGCACCGTTTCCCGCAGGCGTGATGCTGTCGATCTGGTCCGGCGCGCGGTCGACGCCGGCATCACGTTTATGGACAACGCATGGGAGTACCACGACGGGCGCAGCGAAGAGCTCATGGGAGAGGCGCTCACCGGACGCCGGGACCAGGTATTTCTGATGACGAAAGTCTGCACGCACGGGCGCGACGCGCGCGTCGCGATGGGACAGCTCGAACAGTCGCTGCGCCGCCTGAAGACCGATCATCTCGATCTCTGGCAGATTCACGAGGTCATTTACGACAACGATCCGGATCTTCACTTCGCCCGCGGCGGCGTCGTGGAAGCGCTCGACCGCGCCAGACGCGAGGGCAAGACCAGATTCGTAGGCTTCACCGGGCACAAGGATCCGTCCATTCATCTGCGCATGCTCGCGCGCGACTATCCCTTCGACGCGTGTCAGCTTCCCCTGAATTGCTTCGACGCCGGCTTCCGCAGCTTCGAGACGCGCGTGCTGCCCGAGCTCGTTCGGCGCGGCATCGCGCCCATCGGAATGAAGAGCCTCGGCGGCCGCGGCGAGGCAGTGAAGAAGCGGATGCTGAAAGCGGAAGAGGGCCTGCGGTACGCGATGAGCCTGCCTGTGGCGACGACCGTCAGCGGCATCGACTCGGCGAAGGTGCTGCGTCAGAACCTGCGGGTGGCCGAGGGCTTTACCGCCATGTCGGACACCGAGATGCAGGCGCTTCGTGAGAGGCTGCGCGGGGCCGCAGCCGACGGACGCTTCGAGTTGTACAAGACGTCCATGAACCACGACGGCCCGCCGGGCCGGCGTCAGCACGGCTTTCCGTCCATGGAGGAGATGGCGCGTTAGCGTGTCGCATTTGTTCAAGCCGCGGTTGGCGCCGCCGGCTACACTCGCAGCATGACAAACAGTTCCGCGGGTCTTGCCGCCGTCATCGGCGTCGTCATCTGTATGTCGGCTCCCGCGGCTCAGGAGCGCCCGGGCCGGTTGTGTCAGCCCGACGCGCGCGGCGCCGGCGGGGCGAAAACGCGGGGAACGATCGATCAGATGGCCTGGCTCTCCGGCGTATGGATCGGAGCCGAGGGAAAGACGACGATCGAGGAGCGCTGGACGCCGCCTGCCGGCGGCTCGATGCTGGCGACCTCCCGCACACTCGGCGACGGCGTGATGAAGGCGTTCGAGTTTCTCTGCATCGTCGAACGCGACGGCGGCCTCGTGTACACCGCGATGCCGAATGGACGGAGCCCGGCGACCGAATTCACGCTGACGAAGCTGGACGCCGACGGCGCGACGTTCGAGAACCCGGCACACGACTTCCCGAAAATGATCCGCTACACGAGACGCGACGCCGGCACGCTGGAGGCCGTCGTCAGCGGATCATCCGGCGAAAACGCCGAAAGGTTCGTGTTCAAACGCCAGACCCAGCCCTGACCCAGTCCTAACATTGTCGGGCTCGATCACCCAGTCGCCCGGCGCCAGCTCGACGCCGGCGATGAGCTCCGTGCCGAGGCGAATAAGATCTCCCGTCGAATCGGCCTTGCGCAGCCGATACAGGCGGTTCTCATCGACGACGAACCATTCGGGGAACTCGTTGAGCCGGACGTAATTCCGATCGAAGTTCAGCACGCGCCGGTGCCGCGCGTAGTCGAAACGGATCGTGACGGGTGATGGCGACACGACGCTCAGGTGCAGGCGATCGCCGTCCCGGACCGCGCCGAGTCGCATCCCGGACCGCCAGTGGTCCGGACGCGCACCCTGGCTCTGCATCAACGCGTACAGCATCGCGGTGCGGTTGAAATTGCCTTCCCCGTACCAATATTCCACGTGTCCGTCCGGCCGCTGCATGTCGAGCATCACCTGCGTTTCGGACTCAATCCAGTCGAGCACTGCCGGTTCGGGCTCGCGTGCCGCCAGATAGATGGCGCTCTCGATCGCGTCAGCGTAGCCGTCGAACGAACCAAGCGGCAGCGCGGGGTCGGCGCGAGGCTCCCAGACATGGCGGCGATACTTCGGCAGGTTCCTCAGAACGCGAACGACCGCGTCGCGGTAGCGCAAGTCTCCCGTGCATTGATAGAACGCGTAGACCGCCCCATACACATAGCCCCAGTTGTCCGACAGTCCCTTGTCAACCGGCTGCAGCGTCGCCGCGTCGACCTCGTTGAAGAGCAAACCGTCGGCGTTCGCCGACTCGAGAATGCGATCCAGCATCCGCGCGATGACCGGCTGCCATTTCGCGGCACGCGCGGTCTTCCAGCGCCGCTCGTTCGCGTATTGCAGCACGAGCCCAACGACGAGCTCGTTGCCGTGATCGCGGAGGCGAAGGCGGCCGTCCCCGGTGTGCTTCGCAAAGTCCCATTCCTTGCTCGGAAACCCGTGATTGCCGGGCAGGACCTCGTCGACGTACGCGTCGGCGATCCGGCGCGCCCAGTCCGTGAATCGTGGATCGCCCGTCATCGGCGCGAGCCGTGCGAGCACCTGGAGATAGTCGCCGTTGAGCTCGGAGTCGGAGGCCGGCAGGCGTCCGAAGCGCGACTCGACCGGCGCCCGCTCCATGGCATCGGCAATCATGTCGACCATGCGCGTGTACCACGGCGTGCGTCCTAGGTACTCAGTGACCGACACGAGGCCATCCTTCGCGTACTCTCCCGCGCCGAAGAAGCTCGGCGGACCGAGACGGCCGGTCGCGAGGTCGAGATTGCCCGGGATCGACGCCTCGGCGCTCGTGAAGCGGACCTCGTTCCGCAGCATCTCCATCATCCGGCCGCGGTACAGCGCCGGATCGGTGAGGTGCGACGTGAGAATCAGATAAGGGTAGAGATCCGCCCCGGAGTTGTGCGGCGTGTATTCACGGGCGGCCGGCTTCGAGGCGCCAGGGGGTGTTATGCGATCGGGGAGCAGCAGCGTGCGCTCGTCTGCATGAGCCAGCCAGGCCCGAAGCAGCCGATCCATCGCCGAGACCGCACGATCGAAGCGCTCCCCTCTTTCACGCGCGCGACCGGCTAACGTCGAGGGCTGCTCGGCCAGGCCGGCGGCAATCGTCGCGATCGCGAGGAGCCCCGCGACCCGGAGAAGACGCAAGGCGCTGCACGGCACGCGCCCTATCTTATAACTCGAAGATTCGCCGGCGCGGAGGGCGGCAGGCTGGAGCTCGCTGGCACGACAAAGAGCGTAATGCTCTGCGCGGGGAGCGTTACCGAAAGGCTGTTCCCGCTGAAGTTCACGTCCGCAAGCCGATTGATCGCATTCGCCGCCGTCAACTGCCAGACTTGCGTCGTCCCTCGGTGCGAGACGTTCGCGAGGTTGATCGTCACAGGCGTATGGCCGCTCAGGTGCTTGCTGATGACCATGACCGTCAGCGCACCATCGGCCGAGCGCTGGCCGGCAAACGCGGAGACGACGTCCGGGTTCGGCACGGTGGCAGCCACGCTCGTGTCGCCGAACGTCGACCTGTTGCCGTCGTAGTTCCGGTACATCTTCATCGCCTTGTAGGTTGGCGTGCTCGACGCGGGCGTGGCCCAGCGCGCGCCCATGTCGAGTCCTTCGCGCCCGAAGATGCCCCAGATGTCTGCCTGGGCGGTGGCACCGTTGATGTGATGCTCGGCGCCCCAGTTGTACTCAGTGACGCCGATGCCGGTGCCTGGGTAGTGCGTGTTCACCCAGTTCCTCAGCCGCGGAATGAGCTGAACGCGATCGTTGATCCAGGATTCGTCGACGTACGTGGGGTCCCACAGCGACCGCGTCGAGCGGTTGCGCCGCAGCTGGGTCGCCGTGGAAACGTCATCGCTGAACTCGTTGTTCTGCGGATAGTAGTGGACCGTGAAGATGTCGAGGGTTCGAAGCCCCGTCGCCGTGTGGTTCCGACGCAGCTCGTCCAGCAGCCATGGCAGGTAGTCCGCGCCGCCGTGATTGCTGCGGTCGGGCAGGAAGCCCCAGCCGTGAACGCTGCCGTACTGCTGGTCGAAGCCGCTGAACAGATACCCGCTCCAGCCCCACTCTTCGGGCCCGACCACGAGCGCCGTGGGATCGACGGACTTGATCATGGTCCCGTACTCGATCATCCGGTCGCGGACTTCGTCCATGGCGGCGCCGGTCGGATGCACGTCGCGGTGCGTGGCGTGCCAGATGCTCGGCTCGTTGTCGAGGATGTAGTACCTGAGGCCGCCGTTCGCGTTCGTGCCCCAGCGGCCGACCAGATGTTGCACCCACCCCCGTTGAAACGACGCGCTCGATGGCACGTTGGCGTCGTTCGGATCGTTGCCGGTCACGAACTGCCCGTTCGTTCGCACGCCGTTCCCTGCATCCGGAAACCACTGCCAGTCGTTGCCGGTCTGGGGTCCGTACTTCGCGATCGAGAAGCTCGCGAGCTTGCTCCGGCCAGGGCCTACCTTCGCGACCCACGGGATCGTCGGAATGGTCAGCATCGCCCTTGCGCCGGCGGCGCGAGCGCCCGATATGACGCTGTCGCCGCGCTCGCCTGCCGTCGCGCTCGCGTCGGCGATGCTCTGGTAGTACCAGTCGTTCCCGCGGTTGTCGGCGTTCACCTGCCAGTTGTAGCGCGTCGTGTTGTTGCCGCCGTTCCGGTTCAACGGACTGTTGAGGTCGTTCAGCTGCGCAGTTGTCGCGTGCGCAACGCCGTACACGTTCGGGTTTATCGGGCGACGGTTCGCGTTGGCATCGACGTTAATGGTGACGGGCGGGTTCTGCGCGCTCGTCGGAATCGGATACAGCAGGAGAAGAACAATCGCTGCCGCGATTCTTCCGACTCCGCAACGCGCACGCAGAAATGTCACGATGCGCGTCGGCAACGCAGGATTCGTGCCGGGCATTCGGGCCGCAGCCCCGTCGATTTGGCCGGTGACCGGGCAACGAGACGACGAAGTTGTCTGCGGCGCTGGAACAGATTTGTGAGTTATCCGCGTATTCCGCGGCCTATCCGTACGCCGCAGCCTGGATGCTGTACAGCTCCGCGTACTGCCCACGCCTGGCCATCAGCTCGTCGTGGCTGCCTACCTCGACGAGACGTGCGCCGTCGAGGACGACGATCAGGTCGGCCATGCGCACGGTTGAGAATCGATGCGACACGAGAACGGTGATGCCGCCGCCGTCGGCGTCGCCCTTCCTGCGCGACCCGGCGGCGTACCGCTCGAAGAGAGCGTGCTCCGTCTCGGCGTCGAGCGCCGCCGTTGGCTCGTCGAGCACGAGGAGCAGCGGACGATCGCGCATGAACCCGCGAGCGAGCGCGAGCTTCTGCCACTGCCCGAACGACACCTCGACGCCGCCGGGCCACGTCGGGCCGAGCTGCGCATCGAGGCCGGACGGCAAGCGAGACACGACGTCACCGGCGCCGGCGCGCTCCACGGCCGTCAGCACCGCCGTCTCGTCGTCCAGCCGTGGCACGTCGCCGATGCCGATCGTCTGCCGCGCTTTGAACTCGAAGCGGAAAAAATCCTGGAACGCGCCCGCCATCCGCGCGCGCCACGCGTCCGCCGGCACGCGCGCAAGCGGCGTCTTGTCGAGCAGGATCGCGCCTGACGTCGGCTCGTACATTTTCGCCAGCAGCTTGACCAGCGTCGTCTTTCCCGCGCCGTTTTCACCGACGAGCGCCACGACCGAGCCCGCCGGCACCGAGAGCGAGACATCGTCGAGGACGAGGCGCGACGTGCCCGGGTACGCGAACGACACGTGCTCGAGGCGAATGCCCTCGCGCAGGGCCGCCGGCACCGGCAGATCCGCCGATGACGCGGCCGAAGCGGCGTAGTCCTCGAGCCACGCGAGGCGGCGGGAGCCATCCATCCAGAACCCTCTGAGGAATCCGATCTCGCCGACCGTCGCGCCGATGTACGCGGACAGCCGCGACCCTGCCGCCAGAACGAGAAGCACGTCCGCGGGCGGCGCTGCCAGCCACGACGATACGAAGACGATGGCGCCGACGTAAGCCGCGCCGAAGATCGCCCAGGCGAGCGTGTGCCAGGCCGCCGACCCCCAGCGCGCGGCGGCAATCGGCGCATATCCACGCTCCCACGCCTCTCTGCGCTCCGTGACCAGGCGATTTCCGATGCCCGTGACCCTCACCTCTTTGCCGGGCGGTGCCGTCGTGGCGACCATGAACAAGTGGCGAGCGAGTCGATGGGCTTGCGCACCGCGCTCCTGGGCCGCGCGCTCGACGGCGGGCCTCCACGTCGATGCGACGACCGTCGGCAGCGCCGAGACCGCGAGCAGCACGAGCGCGGGATGAATCGACACGAGGAGCGCGATCGTCACGCCCAACCGCAGGATCCATCCACATGTCGAGAAGAGCGACATGTACATGTGATCGAGCACGAAGATCTGATCGCGCAGCATCGCGAGACGATCGAGATACTCGGGCCGCTCGTGATGTGCGATCGTCGCGACCGACGCCTGGAGCCGGGCGACGTGGCTCTCGAGCGCGATCGTCACTCTGTCGCGGAAGCGCCGTTGCACGCGCATGCTGACCGTGGCCAGAAACCACGTCGCCGCCGCCGTCAGCGCGAGTCCGATCGCCGAGCCTGTAATCAGCGTCGGCCTGCCTTCGATAACGCCCTTTCCGAGCAGCATCAGCCACAGCGCAAGCAGCGCATCCGGGAGCGCCGCGAGCTGCGACAGGATGAACGCCAAGAGCATCAGTCTCGGCTCGTGGCGATAGCCAAGCTTGCAGAGGCGCCACATCGAGGAAAGGGCAGGCGGGAGCTCGCCGATCGCGTTGGCCTTAGCCGCCTCAGGCGAGGACGTCATACTTCGTGCCCTCCTCGTCTTCGGTTGCGGCGAAGCGCTGCGCCTGGAGATCGAACATCGTGCGGTACCGGCCGCGGAGAGCCATCAGCTCCTCGTGCGTGCCCAGCTCGACGACGCGGCCGTGCTCGAGCACGCAGATGCGGTCGGCGTGCCGCACGGTGGAGAATCGGTGCGAGATCAGAATCGTCGTGCGGTTGCGGGTGGCTTCGAGAATCCGATCGAAGATTTCCGCCTCGCCGCGCACGTCGAGCTGAGCGGTCGGCTCGTCGAGAAGCACCAGGCCCGCGCCCTGCTGGACGGCGCACAGCGCGCGGGCGAGCGCCACGCGCTGCCATTGCCCCCCGGACAGGTCGGTGCCACCTTCATATCCGCGCGCGAGCACCGTGTCGAGCGACGCGAGATGAGACGCTCCAGCCAGTTCGAGAGCGGCTCGGACGGCTTCGGCCGGCGCGCCGGCAGGCGCGACGTTGTCGCGGAGCGGCAGCTCGAAGTGAATGAAATCCTGGAACACGGCCGCAAGACGGCCGCGCCAGGATTCCAGCGACAACTCGCGGAGATCGATTCCGTCGATTTCGATCGCACCTCCCTGCGGGTCGTACAGCCGGCACAACAGCTTGGCGAGCGTCGTTTTTCCGGCGCCGTTCTGGCCGACGATCGCCAGAGAAGATCCAGCCGGGATGGTGAGATCGAATCGATCCAGGACCGGGGCCCCGCCGGGATACCCGAACGTCAGATCGCGGAACCGGATCTCGCGGGCCGGCATGGCGGCCGCGGCGCGGTTCCCGGAGCGCAGCAAACCGGCTGGTTTCATCGCCGGCTCGAGTCGCAGCACGGCCGCCACCGGCGCCGACGCGCCCTCGAGCGCCCAGTTCAGCCCGCCGAAGGCGATCATCGACACGCCAATCGCGCTCTGCGCGAAGACGACGACCTCGCCAAGGGTTCGGCTGCCGTCCGCCGCGGCGGACGCAAGCGACCAGAACACGGCGACGTTTGCAACGACGACGATCAACAAGCTCCAGATGACCGGCTTTTCACGCAGCCGTGTCGCCTCGTACTGGAGCGCGTGAAGCCGGGTCCGCCGTTCGACGAATCGACCGAGCGTCCAATCCGCGAGGCCAAACAAGCGCAGCTCCTTGGCGGGCGCCGGATCCACCGCGAGGCGATAGGCGTACTCGGCGTCACGCTGTGCCGCGCGAACCCCTTCGGTGTTGCGATCGAACCACACCGCGCTCTCGCGAAGCAGCCAGTGCGTCGCGAGCCACGCGCCCGCGAGGACAAAGGGCGCCCACCATGCGTACGCGAAGAGGACGACGGCGCATGCGAGGCCACCGAACAAACCGACGAGCCCGTCCGCGATGAAGTCCATCGAGATCGACAGCGGCGGCCCGGTCATGCCGAGGTCGAAGTCGCGGGCGACCGTCAGATCGCTCGTCAGCGCCGGATCCTCGAGATGTCCCATGCCAGGCGGGCGCACGCACGCCTCGGTAAGCCTGTCGTACAACCATGCCGACGTCCGGTCGCCGAGGTTCAGGCTGATCGCCTGATGGATCGGCGGCAGCACCTGGAGAAGGAGGAACAGGACGCCAACGAAGAGGAGCGGGCCGGCAAGGCTGCTGCCGCGCTCGACCGCGGCCACGAGGACGCCCATCGCCACGCCGAACATCGCGGGCAGCACGCCGCGCGCCACGAGCACGGTCCACCACACTGTGGCGAGGGTCGGATCAGCCTTTGGAAGAACGCTGAAGAACTTCCATTCCTTGCTGTCGAACAGGCGTCGGAGCATGGCTCCCATTCAGGATGAGGCGCGAGAATTACCTGTCGTTTTTCCGGTGGCCGTCCCCGTTGCGCTGAAGCGATGATAGCGCGCATGATGCCTGTAACAATGCGTTCGACCTCGGACCCGAAACCCGTCCCGGGGCTTCCGGGTGATCCGCAGCCACTCCCGCTTCTGCCTTTGCCGTCGCGCGCCGAGATGGAGCGCGCGTACCAACTCTCGGACGCCTCGTACGACGGCGTCTTTTTCCTGGGCGTCAGGACCACCGGCATCTTCTGCCGGCCGTCGTGCCCGGCGCGCAAGCCGAAACCGGAGAACGTCGAGTTCTTCGCGATGCCGAAGGACGCGCTCTTTGCCGGCTATCGCCAATGCCTGCGATGCCGGCCGCTCGAAGGCAATCAGGCGCCGGAATGGGTCAGCCGGCTGCTCGAACGGATCGAGCGGCAACCCGACGTGCGCATCAAGGAGCGCGAGCTCCGCGACCTGGGCGTCGAACCTGCCCGCGTTCGCCGGTATTTTCTATCTCGATATGGCTTGACGTTCCAGGCGTACTGCCGCGCCCGGCGTCTGTCGCGCGCGTTCGAGCGCATCCGCGACGGCGAAGCGCTCGACGACGCGGTGTTCGAGACCGGTTATGAATCGCACAGCGGCTTCCGGGAGGCGTTCCTGAAAGCATTCGGTCAGCCGCCGGGCCGCTCCGCCGACGCCTCGTGCATTCGGCTCGCGTGGATCGACACGCCGCTCGGTCCCATGGTTGCGGGCGCCACGGACAAGGGAGTGTGCCTGCTCGAGTTCACCGACCGGCGCATGCTCGAGCACCAGCTGACGACCCTCCAGCGGCGATTCAAGGCGGCGCTCGCGCCCGCGGACCATCCTCATCTGACGGCGCTGCGCACGGAGCTCGCGGAGTACTTCGCCGGCACTCGCAGGACGTTCGACGTGCCGATCGATGCGCCGGGCACTCCATTCGAAGAACGCGTCTGGCGTGAGCTGTCGCGGATTCCGTTCGGCGAGACGCGGTCGTACGAGGAAATCGCGCGGAACGTCGCGACGCCGGCCGCCGTCCGCGCCGTGGGACGTGCGAACGGCATGAACCGCCTCGCCATCGTCATTCCCTGCCACCGGGTGCTGAACAAGAGCGGCGAGCTCGGCGGTTATGGCGGCGGGCTGTGGCGGAAGCGGCGGCTGCTGCACCTCGAGCGCTCCGGCGCATAGGTCCGCAAGCGCACGAACCTGTTGCCGTCGCGACGAAGTCGTCAGGTTCCGACGCGCCGCAAGTGACTCGGACGCGCGGATGCTCGCCACTTCCCCATTTGCCAAGCTGAGCCTTTCAGGCGCAACACACACTCGACCTACGGTTTGCGCGGGATCGGCCGGCATGCCTGTCGCTTGGGCCCGACGCGGTCGATAACCCGGCTTCACGGCCTACGGCTTGCAGCGCCGCGGCCTTCTGTCCGATATCCCTAACAGCGAGTCAACCCCGCTGTTACGCCGGGTCGCATGAAAATCCTCTACGTAGCCAACGACCGCCGTGCGGCCCAAATGGCCGCCAACGCACTGCGCGATATTGCACAGAATGTCACGCTGGCGTCGGCCGAAAGCCTGACTGCGGCCGAGCGCTGGCTCTACTCCAACCGCGACGTCGCCGCCCTCATCGTCGAAGCGGAGGTTCAGAACCAGAGCTGCGCATCGCTGGTCCGGCACGTGCGCAGCCTGGCGCTGGCCGCGCCTGTCGTGGTGGTGACGCCCGAGCATGTAGGCGCGCCGCTCGCCGCGATCAAAGCAGGCGCAGACGACTACGTCGCCGACAATGAGTCCCTGCTTGCCGTGCTGCCGGGCGTCGTCGGCCGGGCGATGCAGCGCAAACAGGCGGTTCAGGCGCCGGGGCAGGCCTTGCGCGTCCTTTATATAGGTGACGCCGGGCTGGCGCGCCGCTGCTTCGAAGGACACGGCTCGGCCATCGAGATCAACGAGGTCGTTCCGGGCTCGAACGGGACGCAGCATCAGATAGTGCCCGATCACCCGGCTGAAGACTTTCCGTTCGACGTTGTCCTGGTCGAGCAGGACCATCCGGGCGTCGACGCCTTTGCGATTCTCAAAGAGATCGATGCACGCGGCGTCGGCGTCCCGGTCATTCTCGTCGTCGAATGGGACGAGGCGCTCGCCGTTCCGGCGCTCAAGCTCGGCGCCATCGACTGCGTCGTCAAATCCGCGGACGCGTTCCGCGCGCTTCCCTTCAGGCTCGAACGCGTGCTGGCGGACAGACGCCGCTTCCAGGCGGCGCTGCAGGCGGAACGCGCAAACCGCGGAACGCTCGAACAGCAGCTCTCCGACGCGGAGGCGGCGCGCCAGCAAGCGGACGAACGCGCGTCGGCGGAACGGATGGCTGCCGCTCAGGATTCGAATCGCCGCGCGGAGCTGGAAGCGGAGCTCTCGCGCGAGCTGGCGGCGCGCAAGACGCTCGAACAAAACCTCGCGAACGCCGAGTCGCTGCTGAAGCAGGCCGAACAGGAGCGGCGGTCGGATGCTGAAGCATCGGCCGATCACGTGGTGAAGCTCGGGGCGGAGTTCGCCACGAAGCTGCAGCAGGCAATCCAGGCGCGCGACGTGGTGCGAAAGCAGCTCACCGAGGCGACGGCGGCGCTCGAAGAAACCCGCCAGGCTCGGAAAGCGGACGGCGCCGCCGCGGCGGAACAGCTCGCGCGATGCGAAGCTGACTTCTCCGACCGGTTCGCGCAGGAAGTGGCGGCCCGCAAGGCGCTGGAACACAACCTGGCGAATGCGGACGCCGCGCTTCACGATGCAGAGAACCGCCACGCCTCCGAGGCGGCGGCATCTGCCGACCTCCTGACGCGCCGCGTTGCCGAGCTGACCGCGAGCCTCGCGCAAGTGACGACGGCACGGGATGCGATGGCGGAGCAGGTGAGCGACGCCGTGCGGCGCCGCGCGGAGATCGAGGACCTGCTGCGGCGGGAGGTTGCGACTCGAACGAAGCTCGAGCAGAACCTCACGACCGCGGAATCGGCCCGCAAGCAGGCCGAGGAGCGGCTCTCGCTCGAGATGACGACGAGGGCGGCGCAACTCGCCCAGCGTCTGGCGCACTACGACACGGGGCTCGCGAATGCGGCCCGGCGCCAGTTGGAGCTCGAACGCGCGCGCCAGGAAAGCGCGAGCGAAGCGGCCGACGCGGCCGAGCAGCTCGCGGCACGCTCGGCGGAGTTGTCCGAGTCCACCGCGGCACGGCAGGCGCTGGAGCGCGCGTTGGCGGCGGCTCAGACTGCCCTGCAGGCGTCGCAGGAACGCCTGTCGCTGGAGCGCCACGCCGCGCAGCAGCACACGGCCCAGCGTGAGGCGGAGTTCGAGAGCCGGCTCGGTCAGGAAACCACCAAGCGGGAAGAGGTCGAGCAGGCGCTGGCAAGCGAGTCGGCTGCGCGGGAGATGGCCGCGCAACAGGCCGCTCAACGCCACGCCGAGCTGCTGAATCGTCTGACGCAGGCGGGCACGCGGCGCGAAGAGCTCGAGCAGGCGCTGAGGAAGGCGATAGCGGCCCGCGAGGCCATCCGTGACGCACTCGAGCAACGCCTCACGGAGGCGGATGCGGCGCTCCAGGAAACGAAGCGCGCGCTGGCGCAGTCGCAGACTGCACGCGAAGAAGAAAAACAGAAGCTGACGTCAGACCTGACGGCCGCTTCCGAACAGCTGGCGACTCGTCAGACTGAGTACACCGCTACCCTGGCAGAGGCGCGAGCCACCCGCGAACAGCTGGAGCGGCGCCTGACCGAAGCAGACACTGCCCTTCAAGCGGTCAGGCAACAGGCCGCGGCAGAACGCGACACGGCCGCGGCGCTCGCGGCTCGGCGTCAAGCGGAGCTCGAAGGGTTGCTCGCACAAGAGAGATCCAGCCGGGCGAGCCTCGAACAGGCACTGGCGCAGTCGCAGGCTGCACGCGAAGCAGAAAAACAGAAGCTGACGTCGGAGCTGGCGGCCGCCTCCGAGCAGCTGGCGACCCGTCAGGCCGAGTACACCGCCAGCCTGGCCGAGGCGCGAGCCTCCGGAGAGCTCGCGGCGCGGCGACAAGCGGAGCTCGAAAG